>JBFJTQ010000093.1:0-7580 GCA_041625275.1 Binatia bacterium
GACACCCTGGCGCGCGGCATAGGTGTTGTGGCATAGCCCCGCCCTGATTCCGGGTATTTTGTTTGCCGACACCGACGCGCCTACTCCGCTGCCACAAATGAGCACGGCCCGCTCTGCGCGTCCATCGAGAACGGCTTTGCTCACGGCCTCCGCATAGTCCGGATAGTCCACGGGGTCGTCGCTCTGGGTGCCGAGATCCGTGACGTCGTGGCCCAGGTGACGCAAGTAATCGCCTATCAGCTGCTTGAGCTCGAAACCGGCATGATCCGCACCGATTGCGATACGCATTCGTTGCTCCGCTCCTCATTGCTGAGTCATGAGTAACGCGTGCTGAGGTGTTCTCCCCGATCTTCGGTTTTCACCACTCATTGGCTTTTGTGTAGTTCGTGCCGCCTGTCCCTCAGGGTACCTTTCCTTAACCTCCGGCCCTGCCCGGCTTAGCCATCATCACTCGTGAATCGGCACGGCTTTACTTGACCAGTGCCAGAGCCCGCGCCACGACATGGTCCACGGTGAAACCGAACTTCTCCATCACCACATGGCCAGGCGCCGAGGCGCCGAAACGATCCACACCGATCACGTCGCCGTCGCCCACATAGCGCTGCCAGCCTTGCGATACCCCCGCTTCCACGGCGAGCCGCGCTCGCACCGACGGAGGCACAACGGAGTCGCGATAGTCCCGCGGCTGCTCGTCGAATAACTCCCAACTCGGCATGGAGACGAGGCGCGCTTGAACGTTTCGTTCCGCCAATTTATCCCTGGCGGCGACGATGAGGGACACTTCCGATCCCGTCCCGATCAGAACGAGATCGGGTTTGCCATTCGCCGCATCGGCCAAGACATAGGCGCCCCGGCGCAGTCCGTCAGCCGCGGCAAACCGATTGCGGTCAAGAGTCGGTAGGTTTTGGCGCGTCAGTACCAGCGCCACAGGGCGATGGCGCTGCTCAATCGCCACCCGCCAAGCTATGGCGGTCTCATTGGCATCGGACGGACGAATGACAACAAGGCGCGGCACGGCCCGCAGCGCAGCCAACTGTTCGATCGGCTGATGGGTCGGTCCGTCTTCGCCCACGCCGATGCTGTCATGCGTAAAGACATAGATCACGCCAAGCTCCATCAGCGCCGCCAGTCGAATCGAGGGTCGCAAGTAATCGGAGAAGATGAGGAAAGTGGAGCCGTAGGGAATAATTCCTCCGTGGGCCGCCATGCCGTTTAACATTGCCCCCATACCGTGCTCGCGAACGCCGAAATGCAGGTTCCGCCCGGCGTAATCCCAACCGCCGCCTGCGGAACCCTGACTGTCAATGAACTTTCTCTGCGGGCTTTCGAAATCGCCCAGCTTCTGCAGCACCGTGTAGGTTGAGGGATTCAAATCCGCCGAGCCGCCGACGAGCGTCGGTAACGTGGGCGCGAGGGCGTTGAGCACTTTGCCGGAAGCGGCGCGGGTCGCAAGCCCTTTGGCATCGGCGGGAAAATTTGGAACCGACTCTTCCCATCCGTCCGGCAATGCCCCGCTCATCGTTTGCTCCAGTTCCGCAGCCAAGTCGGAGAATTTTTCGGCATACGCGGAGAAGCGCTCGCGCCACTTGGCTTCGGCCTCTTGTCCGTTGGCGACCGCCGCCCGGAAATGCGCCAGCGCGTCCTGCGGCACGAAAAACGACGGGTCGAGCGGCCAGCCAAGTTTTTGCTTCGTCGCTTTAACCTCCTCTTGTCCGAGGGGGGAACCGTGCGCCTCAAAAGTATCCTGTTTCCCCGGCGATCCGTATCCGATGTGGGTGCGCGCCAACACGAGGGAAGGCCGGCTGGTCTCGGCCTGCGCCGCACGCAATGCGCGATCGATCGCTTCCACATCGTTGCCGTCGTCTACGGTTGCCGTGTGCCAGCCATATGCCTCGAATCGTTTTGCGCGATCTTCGGTGAAAGTGAGATCCGTAGCGCCAGCGAGCGAAATGCGATTGTCATCGTAGATATAAATCAATTTGCCGAGTTTGAGATGGCCGGCGAGGCTGGCGGCTTCCGCGGCCACACCCTCCATCAAGTCGCCGTCGCTGACGATCCCATAGGTGAAGTGATTGACGATCTCAAATCCCGGGCGGTTATAGCGCGCGGCCAGATACGCTTCGGCGATCGCCATGCCGACGCCATTGCCGAAACCCTGGCCGAGCGGCCCGGTCGTGGTTTCGACGCCCGGTGTCATGCCGCGCTCCGGATGGCCGGGCGTGCGACTTTCCCACTGGCGGAATTGTTGGATCTGTTCGAGCGGCAAATCATAGCCGGTGAGATAAAGCATCGTATAAAGCAGTATCGAGCCATGACCCGCGGAAAGCACAAAGCGGTCGCGATCGGGCCATGAGGGATTGACCGGATTATGGTTTAGAAACCGCGTCCATAAAACGTAAGAGACCGGCGCAAGCCCCATCGGCGCTCCGGGATGGCCTGATTTTGCTTTTTCGACCGCATCTACAGAGAGTGTACGGATCGTATTGATACAGAGCTGTTCCATCGTTTGATTCATACAGTATTTCCCCCGCCAAGACCTTCCTTCATAGATTCGTGACAGGCCCTCGCCTATTGGCGAGCTCGTCAGGAATCCCAAGCCTATCCGCGTTGTTTGCCCAGAACGCGGTCCAAATTAAAGGCTGCGCTGATCAACCCCAAGTGGGTGAAAGCCTGGGGAAAATTGCCCAAGGCTTCACCGCAGTGGCCGATCTCTTCCGCGTACAAGCCCACGTGATTAGCATAACCGAGCATTTTCTCGAACAGCAAGCGCGCTTCCTCAACGCGCCCTGCGCGGGTTAGGGCTTCGACCAGCCAGAAGCTACAGATGCTAAAGGCTCCCTCACGGCCTGGCAACCCATCCGGCGAATCCTTTTCGGGAATGTTGTAGCGGTGAACGAGACTGTCCAAGGAGAGTCTTTCCTGAACGCGATCAAGCGTCTTGAGCATGCGCGGATCCGCGGGTGAGACAAAAAACACCAGCGGCATGAGCAGGTTGCTCGCGTCCATCCGATCGGAGCCGTACGATTGCACGAAGGATTGCTCCTTCTCGCTCCAGCCTCGCTCCATGATCTCGCGGTAGATCTCGTCTCGATTCTTAAGCCAGCGGTCATAATCGGCAGGAAAACTCCGCTTCGCGGCGAGCCGCAGCCCTCGGTCCAGGGCCACCCAGCACATGAGCTTCGAGTACACAAAATGGCTGCCACCGCCCCGCACTTCCCAGATTCCCTCGTCCGGCTCGCGCCAGTGATCGCAAACGTAAGCCAGCAACCGCTCCAAATTGCACCACAGATCGTAGGAGATCGGCGCGCCGTATTTGTTATAGATGTAAACCGAGTCCAGCAGCTCGCCGTAGATATCGAGCTGCGATTGCCGATACGCGGCGTTGCCGACACGCACCGGCGCCGAGCCTTTGTAGCCGTCTAGATGATCCAAGGATTCTTCGGGTATTTCATGTCCTCCTTCAAGGGTGTACACGGGCTGCAGCGATCCGTCGGGGCCGAGCTCATGGCAGCGTTTTTCCAGCCAACCCATGAAGTGTTCCGCCTCCTCGTTAAAACCAAGGCGCATCAATCCATACAGCGTAAAACTTGCGTCCCGAATCCAGCAATAGCGGTAATCCCAATTGCGAACGCCGTGGACCTCCTCTGGCAGGCTCGTCGTCGGAGCGGCCACGATCGCTCCGGACGGAGCATAGGTTAACAGTTTCAATACCAGCGCCGAGCGCTGTACCATTTCGCGCCAGCGCCCGGAATAAGAACACTGCGAGAGCCACCGCTTCCAGAAATCGACCGTGCGGCGAAAGGCGTCCTGTCCGCTCTCCTCCGGAATGAGCAGGTTAGCCTCGCTGCCCTGATCAACCTGGCGCAAGTAGAAAGTCGCCGACTTACCGCGGGGAAGCGAAAAATCAGCCACCGCACCATCCCCGTGAATGGTCAGCGGCACCGGCGAGACCAATCCCACGGAGGCGGACGGGCTGATAAAGGCCACGCCTTGAGGGTAGGAGCGGACTTCGTGCCGCTCGCGCGCGTAATTAAAGGCCGGAAAGCATTCCACGCGAAAACGTACATGTCCGGCGACGGTACTGACCCGGCGAATGATCTGATGATAATTCGGCCGTGCGCCTTCCAGGCTGCGCGACTCGATGGGCATGAAGTCGATGACTTCAGCAATCCCCTCAGGGCTAAAAATCCGGGTGATGAGCACGTTGGTTTCCGGCAGGTAGAGTTGCTTCGTCCGGACCGGAGCGGCGGCCCCAATCTTGAAATACCCACCTTGCGCATCATCCAGCAGCGCGCCGAACACGCTGGGCGAATCGAAATGCGGGAAACAGCACCAGTCAATGGAGCCATCGATGCCGACGAGCGCAACGGTGTGCAGGTCGCCGATGATGCCGTAATCTTCAATCGGTTTGTAGGACACGGTTTCTTCTTTGCTCGATGATCGCTGCCGCTGCCATTTCCTTGCAGTTCGGCCTACATGATCCTGCGGGGGTTCCAAATATTCTATCACATTCAATACCGGCTGTTAGGCCCTGCGCGTCATTTTTTGCGCTCACTAACGGCGACAGGCGAGTCCCGCCTCATCTCTCAGCGCACTAATTTTTAATGGCAGTCAGAGGGCTCCCGCGCCTCAGGCGGCCGCCCGAGTTTACGGCCCGGGTTCTTTTTCAAACCCAAGCTCCCTTAACAGGCTCAAAGTGTTCTTCATGTTGTTCTGCGCGGAGAAGTCCAAGTAAGATTGCAGGCGGCGCAGGTCATCCACGGTGTCAATGTCGAACCAGCTAGGAAGAAGTTCGCTATCAACTTTCAAAGTGGCGAGCTTCTCCAGGGTCTGCGCCAAGACTCGATCGTGGCTCCACGTCATCCCTTGAAAAATTTCCGGCGTTCGCCGATTCATGCCTACCAAATAATAGCCGCCGTCGCGGCTCGGCCCCAGGACCACACATCTCCCTCGGGCCTCCAGGATTTCGTACGCTCGCTCCAGATGGCTCAAGGGTAGAGCCGGCAGATCGCTGCCCATGAGGACGACGTTCCGATATCGCATGGCCATGAGCTCGTCGAACACGTTGCTCATGCGCGCCCCAAGACCTTCACCCTGTTGGGAAAAACAGCGATATTCCGGCGCAATGATGTCGCGCATGACGGCGGAGGCATGGGCGGGGGTGAAGGCGACATAAAGGTCCGCCGCGGTAAAGCTTTTCAGAAGCTCCAGCTGATCGAGCAAGAGAGCGCGGGCAACCCCGGCTGCCTGCGCATATGTCAACGGCGGCACCAGCCGGGTCTTCACGGTACCCGCAATGGGCGCTTTGGCCATGACGGCAAGAGCGTTAGCGCGTATCGGCATAGTATTGCTTCAATCGGCTGGGAGAGACGCCCGCGAGATAGAGAAGCTTAATGGTCCACATCTTAAACACGGTGCGCCAGACCCCTTCCGCTTCCCAACGGCGGGCGGATGTAATCACGCGTGCGCGCAGACAGGCGACTTTACCCTTGCGCTTGAGAGCTTGGGAAAAAGCAATGTCCTCCATGAGAGGGATATCGGGAAACCCCCCGGTGTCCTCAAAGATGCTTTTTCGAACAAAGATTGCCTGATCTCCCGTGGCCACCTTCGTTAGACGGGAACGAGCATTGATCATGGCGCCGACCAATTTGAGACTCCAACGATTACCATCTAGTTTGACATCAAAGCGTCCCGCGACAAACTCCGGATCGACCAGCGCCGCACGCACGTCGTGCAGCGCCGACGGTGGCAGCCGGGTATCGGCATGAAGGAAAAGAAGAACATCTCCAGTGGCTTCTTGGGCACCTCGATTCATCTGCCGTGCGCGACCCGTGGGACCCGAAATAACCGTTGCGCCGGCGCGCTCGCTGATGTCACGGGTTCCGTCCTTACTCCCCCCATCGACGACCAGAAGCTCATGGGGGCTTAAGGAAATGACGTTGTCGACCGTTGCCGCGATGGTCCTTTCTTCGTCGAGCACGGGGATAATTACGCTAATGCGCATACGGCTGTGTTCTTTCCACGATTTGCGCCCGGGATAAGGCTTCGGCCACCGGTCAAACCCTATGTCACCAACCCATAAATATGAAACTTGTAACAAACCGTTGACACCAACGCCAGGTTCGGAGATAAACTTGAATGTCGCGGCGAGCATGTCCAGTATTCATTGCCGCGGTATTTGGCCGCATCTGTCCGAGGCGAACGGGTAGACAAGTCAACGATGACGAAACGAAGAAATCTCGCGGACATGCCGTGGAGAACGGCCTCCAGCCGCCAGATCTATACAAATCCCTGGCTCTCTCTGCGCGAAGATCAGGTAGTGCTTCCAGATCAGCGCACCACGATTTACGGGGTGGTGAGCTGCGGCCATTGTGTGGGCGTGCTGCCTTTCCTCGATACAAACACGGTGCTCCTGATCAAGCAGTATCGCTACGTCGCGCAGCGCGTGACCTGGGAGATGCCGACCGGCGGGGTTCACGCGGGAGAGGCCATCGAGAAGGCGGCGCAAAGAGAATTGGCGGAGGAAATCGGCTATCGGGCGAGCCGTCTCAAATGGATCTCAACTTACCATACCAGTAAGAGCGTAATGGACGAGACCGCCCACCTTTTTATGGGGGAAGGCCTGGAAGAACTGAAACTTAAGCCGGATGAAACCGAGTTTATCGAAGTGCGGCCGTTTTTCTTTGAGGAGGTCGTTCAGATGGTGCTCGCGAGCGAGATCCTGGACAGCATGACCGTCATCGCCACGCTCCATGCCGCCCGACTGAGAGGGCGTTAGCGGCTATCAGAACGGGGGCTGTACTTCGTAGTCGTAGCGCACCAACCGCCATCGTCCGCCTCGACGCGTGAACATCCAAAAATCGCGATAGTAGTGAACGTTTCCCCAACCGTGGAATTTTTCATTGATTTCCGCAACAGCCGAATTGTTCACTATATAGATGCGATGTATCCAGTCTTCGAAGCGAATGACTCCCACCTTGGGATCACGAAAAGCACCTATGGCTTCCGCCCGGATGCCGGCATAATCGATCATGACCTCTGCGTTGTTCCAGGAGCGCTGTAATGCTTCGGGACCGTAGGCCGACATGATGAGATCCACTTCCTTTTTTTCCCAACCTCGGGCAACGGTCTTAATGAGGTCAATGATTTCAGCCTCGTCTTGGTTGCGCGGCATATACTTGGCGATGGGAACCCCGGGACCATGATCTGCCCTGACATCATCGTAGGCCACCGCTACGGCGGCAGCTATTCCGACTGCGAGCGTGGCGAAATTAGCCACGAACCCCATTTTCATTTTTTTCTCCCTAAATTGGCGAAACTGATATCTGTCTGACATCGATCGGTTCTTCCCGTTGCGCGTTGTAGTCGAAACAGCGCCACGGGGTCTTTGAGTTCCATTGGTGCCGTGAATTTTTGCATGTAAGTCAATGAATTTGAATCATTTCACAACAATTGCAAAGCCCCCGATGTCCAAGTTGCCGGGGCGGCGAAGTGTAACACATTGAAATATAGAGGCTTCCCGTGATTCGACCCCGGCCGGAGCAAGATCGAAGGCGTTTCGGATGGATGCTTTGCTCGGA
>JBFJTQ010000094.1:0-7577 GCA_041625275.1 Binatia bacterium
ATGGTCGGTCATAACGAGGAAGAACTCACCGCGGCGGGCATTCCCTACGAAGTCGGGACTGCCCGTTATCGGGAGATCGCGCGCGGACAGCTCATCGGCGACACCGTAGGGATGCTGAAACTTCTTTTTCACGCCGAAACGAGAGACCTTCTCGGGGTTCACGGCATCGGCGAGGGGGCAACCGAATTGGTTCACATCGGTCAAGCCGTCATGGCCTACGGCGGCAAACTGGATTACTTCGTCGAAAATGTCTTCAACTATCCGACCCTGGCGGAATGCTACAAGGTGGCCGCTCTGGCTGCACTGAACCGTTTCCCGCAGGCGAACTTGCCGAAGACCCTGACGGCAGGCCATCATGACACCTTTTGACCCGCCTAGGCGGTTCGAGGCATTGTCGCATTAGCCCATTGTAAAAGCCTTCTCCGGCCTGATCTTGTAAATGACGCGCACCTCTCCCGGTTGGCGAAATGGATACTTGTCCTTGCCCAAGTATTTCTTGGCGAGCGCATCGATGTGATCATCGGCTCCTGCCTCGGTAATTTCCACGACCTCGCCGCGCACCGCTAAGTAACGATACGGGTTGTCCGGGTCCTGGATGGACAGGGCCACTTTCTTATTGCGCTTCATATTTTTGTCTTTCACCCGCCCCTTGGCTGAATTGATCCGAATCAAGGGACCATCGGAATCACACCACACCGGCGTAACCTGGGGGCTGCCATCTGGCATGAGCGTCGCAAGATGGGCAAAAGCCACTTTCGCGAGAAGATCTTTGAATTGCTCTGGTATCGCGGTCGCCATGTTAGGTCCTCCTTCCGTCAATGGGTCAATCCTAGCAGAAATAGCGCGCCAACTCAGCCAAATCGTCGATGAGAAAATCCGGTTTCGCCGCTTTAAGGTTTTCCTTATTTCCCAGACCGTAGGTGACCCCGCAGGTTACGACACCCGCGTTCTTGCCCGCTTCGATGTCCGTATCTCCGTCTCCCACCATTAGGGCATTGGCGGCCGCTATTTGAAACTGGGCGAGAACCCGGTTGATGAGGGCGGGGTGCGGCTTTTTTTCCGGCGCGCTATCGCCGCCCAGGATGGCATCAAAATGTTTTTCCACTCCCAAACCGCGCAGCACCCCCAGGGTCAAGCGGTGCATTTTGTTGCTGACCACGACTTTTCGTTTGGCTCGGAAATATTTCAAAACACCCTCGACGCCCGGGTACAGTACCGTGGTGTCGAGCAAGTGATGTTCGTAACGCTGAAGAAACACGCTCATGACCTGGCGGAAGCGGTCCGGGTCCTCATCGGGCAAGGCATGCTTGAGAAGATACTCGACGCCCCGACCGACATGCGCCAGCACAAGCGAGTCCGGCAGCGGTTCGAGATTAAAGTAATCGCGCGTATGGTTCACGGCATTGGCCAAATCGCGTCCGGTATCCGCCAGGGTTCCGTCAAGGTCGAACATCACCAGGTCTATGGCCCTCTTCATCGGCATCCAATCTCTGGTAGAAAATAAGCCGGCAACTACCCTCTGTCAATTGAGATTTTATCGCCCTGATGATAGGGCTATAGCGAGATTTCAATGCATTCTCGTTGAGAAAATTCATCTTGGAGGTGAAACATGAAATTTAATGGCTGCGCGCTGACACTGGCAATGGCTGTCCTTTTAGGCATCGCCGCGCCTCCATTCGCCGCAGGACAAAAAATCAACACGTCCTACATTTCCACGAGTCCCGCCTCCTCAGGCGTCATCTGGGTTGCCAAGGAAGCCCGCCTCTTTGAAAAACACGGCCTCGATGCCACCGTTATATTCATCTCAGGGAGCATTCGCGGCATTCAGGCGATCCTCGCGGGTGAAATTCCTATCGGCGAAGGCGGCGGACCCGGATTGACGAGCGCCCGTCTGGCCGGCGGCGATGTCGTCGCCATCGCCGGCAATGTCAATGTGTTGCCTTATTATCTGGTCGCCCACCCGAGCATTAAGAGAGCCGAAGACCTGCGCGGGAAACTCGGCGGCACTCACATCGCCGGGACGACCGCCGAATTTGCGCTCAAAGTGGGGCTGAAGAAAATCGGGTTCGATCCTGCGAAAGACGTCAGTCTGCGGGTGATTGGCGGCTCCACGGAGCGAATGATTGCTCTGCAAAAAGAAATCGTTCATTTCACCGTCGTGACCGAAGCGGGAAGGGCAACAGCCGAGAAACTCGGATATCCCATGGTCTTGGATATGGCCACCCTGCAAATTCCTTTTCCTCAAAATGGTGTTTTCACCTCGACGAAGCTTATCCGGGAGAACCCCGATCTGGTGCGGCGCTATCTGCGCGCGTACGTCGAGGCGATCCACTACCACAAAACGCATAAGGAACAGACGATAAAGATCTTGCAAAAGTATTCCCGCCTCGATGACCGCAAAGTCGTCGAGGAGTCCTGGGACTGGCATGCGCGCTTCTACCCGGAGGCTCCCTATCCGCCGCTTGAAGGCTACCAGCTCGTTTTGCAGGACATCGCAGCGACGAACCCCAAAGCTGCGAAGGCGAACGTCAAGGATTATGTGGATTCGCGTTTCATCAAGGAATTGGAGGACTCCGGCTTCATCAAGGGCCTTTACAAGAAGTAGCCGCGGGACCAGACTCGTGTTGGGCGATTGACCCTAATGCGGGAACGCCTGGTTGTGGAAAAAAACCTCGGCGTCGGAAGAGGTGAAAAAGACCAGGCGAACCTCTTGCACCGAAGTGTCACCCTCTAGGAAACCCGCAATCGCAGCGGACGAAACCTTGGCCGCTTCACCAAGCGGATAACCGTAGATGCCCGTCGAAATGGCCGGGAAGGCGATTGTCTGCAATCCATGATTTGCCGCAAGCGTCAAGGAGTTCCGGTAACAAGCCGCCAGGAGTTCCGCCTTGTCCTTTCCGCCTTTGCCGTATACCGGCCCAACGGTGTGAATCACATGCTTCGCTGCCATTTTTCCGGCCGTCGTCATCGCGGCCTGGCCGGTGGGGAGCCCGTTTGGAAACCGGGTGCGTCTGATCTCTTTACATTCTCTTAAGATTTCCGGACCACCTGCTCTGTGAATCGCGCCGTCGACGCCGCCTCCACCCATCAGCGAGCCGTTTGCGGCGTTGACGACGGCGTCCACTGCCTCCTTGGTGATATCGCCTGTCTTGACGACCACGCGCCCCTGCAAGAAGTTCTTCAAAACTGCCATATGACGGACCCTCTCACTTGGCTGCGCCCGCGCCTATCTTTGGGTCGGATGTCCGGCTTGACGCCGCCGGCCCATCGATGATTCCCCGTGCCTGCAATTCGGGCAGCAACTCATCGAAACTTCGAATCAGTGTCATCGGCTTCGCCGCGAGCAAAGTCTCTTCGTCGTTATAGGAGTACCTCGTTGATAATGCGATGGTGTGAACCTCGAGCTCCGTGTTTGCCACCCTGCAGCCGTGAACGTTATTGCCGGCGCGGATAAACGACGCCGTGCCTGACAGAAGAATAATCCTGAGTCTGGGAAGATTGTGCTTGCGAAAGAGATAGTAGAGGCCCTGTTCTTTGGCGTAGTAGGTCTCGTCGCGATCGACGATCTCTTCGAAGTAACCTCCGATGCCGGACTTTTCCATGGCCTCGTGCCGGTACCGCCGACCGCCGGTCGTCATCAAAATGTTGCTCAGTCCAGCCGCTTTCGTCTCCTGGAGCGACTTTTCGATGCCGGGGATCAAAGCCGGCGGCTTCACATCGAAGCCATGCCTGCGGGCGATCTCCAGGGCATGCGTTCTGATCTCCACCCGCTTCGCTTCGTTGAAGATTAGGGTGTGATCTTGGCGAAACGCTGCGGCAAAAATCAACGGGATGAGGAAAAGATCAAAAGGCCCATCGGCTACTCTTCTCAATTGCTCGATACTTAACGGGGGCAAACTGTAGCGCCGCAGGATCTCATTAGCGATCGTCAACACTCTTTCGATATCGGTTTCGACCGTATCGGACATGGTCCGAACCAGAAAAGTTTCCGGCGTCATAACCCATAGCCTCCCACAACAAGAGTTTATTCAATGGGAGCAGACCAGGCAACAGGGGTTCACCCAATTTAGTGTTCGAACGGCAGGCGATATTTTTTTTCGGAGTTACACTTCTTGCAACTGGGGACGACGTTCCCTTTCGTGGATTTGCCGCCACGGATGATCGGGACGAGATGATCCATGGTCAGTTCCTTCGGCGCAAACTTGCCCCCGCAGTAATGGCAGATACCGGTCGCGCGTTTGCGCTTCCACCATTGGCTCGCGCGAAGTTCCCGCGCCTTCTGGCGCTCGCGCCTAATCTGCTCTTCACTGACCTCTACGAGAAATGTTGCGGGGTCCATAGCGGTTCGACCGGGGTTTGAATCATGGATACCAACGTTTGAGGTTCTTGAAATAAATAGCGAACCCCACGGCCACCAAGAGATACAACACACTGCGGACTGCGGCCCACCCATCGGCAACGGCGATAAAGTGGCGCAGCTCCCAAAGGGCAAAAAAGAAAAAAAAGATGATCGCGGTGGAGATCAAAATCTTATGGGCCGTCAACAGCCGCATCGGCAATCTCCCTATATTACAAGTCAAACATAGATTGCCTATCGAGCGCAAGGAAACGCACCATTGCGACTAGAAAGGTTCATGATATAGGATTCATCATACATCGAACCCGCACCCGAGGAGGCGCAGAAAATGAACCGAGAATCCATCCGGACAGATAAGGCCCCCAAAGCCATCGGTCCGTATGAACAAGCCATCAAGGTCAACGGCTACGTGTACGCCTCCGGACAGATTCCCATCGACCCGAAGACCGGCAACATAGTTGAGGGCGGCGTTGCCGCGCAAACGCGCCAGGTTCTCGAGAACCTGAAGGCCGTCCTGGAAGCGGCAGGATCGTCTCCAGACCGCGTGATCAAAGCCACCGTTTTTTTGAAGAACATGGCGGATTTCGCCGCCATGAACGAGGTTTACGCCGAACATTTCGCTAACGCGAATCCGGCTCGCTCCACTGTCGCAGTGGCCGAACTTCCACGGGGCGCGCTAGTAGAGATCGACCTGGTAGCGCTGGCCTGAGCAACTGAAATGTTGCGGATTGAGCAAAAGCCGACGCTATCGGAGACAATCCCGTATTAGAGGCTCGCAGTGTTTACCTTCGCCTCGGCGGATGTTTTTCTAGTGATCGCAACCGTTGTCCTGGCACTCGCGAGCCTGACATGCTTCGCGGCTACGATCTGGGCGGCGCGAAAGAAGCACCTGGTCAGCTTGCCGACGCTGGGAAGTTTTGTCCTAGCGCTGCTATTTCTCACCCTAGCGGCTCTCTTCGGCACCCTCGCCCTTGCCACGCAGGGCTATCGGGCCCTGACGCGGGAGGATGTCGCGGCGGTGGTGCGCACGGAGCCCATGGGAGCCGAGCGCTTCAGGGCTCACTTCATATTCGCCAATGGCGAACAGGCTTCATACGAGCTAGCCGGAAACGAATTGTATGTCGATGCTTATATTCTCAAATGGAAGCCCGTCGCGAATTTCCTGGGCCTCCACACCAGTTATGAGCTCGATCGCGTGGCGGGACGATATACAAGCGTGCGGGACGAACAAACCAAAGTGCGAACAGTATATTCCCTCGCCAAGAACAAACCTTTTAACGTCTTCCAGCTACGTAAATCCTATGCCATCTTCAACCCGTTGTTAGACGTCGAATACGGATCCGCAACTTTCAAATCCGTTCCTAGCCCTGTGGCTTTCGAGATCCGCGTGTCCACCACGGGGCTCTTACTGCGGGAAGCGAAAGTAAAGCCACAAGACCAATAACGCTATCGGCGTTCTCCAATTTGCGACACTATGATGACATTGCTTTTGGCAGGATAGGCCAAGGCACGGCGCAGCGACGATTCGAAGTTGGAGAGGTCAGGTGCTTATCCCCGATTCCGCAATTGAGGATATGATTTGATGGGAGTCTGGGGTGATTCTTTCGGCAGATTTAGATCCCCAACGCCATCCGGACGAGGGCTTGGAGGGCCAGCTTGAAGCTTCCGCGCAGGCTTTCAGCCAGCGTCTCGGGGTTGTCTTCCACGCCTCGCGGGTGGGCAAACATGCCCTGTGTTCCGGTTACAACCCATGACTTCGGATTCTGGCACACCTCGCCTATATGCCTGACGATGGCCTCCGGTCCCATCTTGGCAGCCCTTGTTTTTTTCTGGTGCTTCTTATAACGCGTCAGCTGGCCGCGATTGAGCCAGATGCCATCGCACTTCGGACAGCGCTGAAGCTGGATGTCAGGATTGAGGAATGGGTCTTTGAGCCTGGCAAGACGGGCGGTACAGCGCGGGCAGTAGAGTGTCTGATTCGTTGACTGGCTAGGCGAGCGAAGCAAGTCTCCATCGACCGGCTCTAGCCTCGCCGCCTCGTCGGGTTGAACCGGAAACAGTTCCCACTTATCGCACCAGATCCCACCGCATTTTTGGCATTGATCCAGTTCGATGAGTGAGCCGGGATTCGCGCGCGCGGTGACCGCATGCATCCAGATCTTGCAGTGGGGACAGCGTACCATGCCGTTCTAGCTGCCGAGGCGCGCCATTTGGGGCCCAGGGAGCCCCGCCATCTGATAGAGCAACATGATGCGCCGGTTGATGGGCGGGTGTGTGCTCAGAAGATCGGCCAGCTTGCCGTTCTTGTTATCAACGCGCCGTCTGAGCGGATTCACGAAAAAGAGATGCGCCGTGCCGCGGGTTGCTTTGTGAAACGGCAACGCCGCGTCGCGAATCCTTTCCAGTGCCTTGGCGAGCCCTTGGGGATTGCGGGTGAATTCCGCGGCCGTGGCATCCGCCAGGTATTCCCTCTGCCGAGACACCGCCATGGCAAGCAGCCGGGAGATCAGGGGCGAAAGAACAATCAACAACAGCGCGGGAATGACAACGACGAGGTTTTTGCCACTGCCCCGCCGGCTATGGCGCGAGCTGAAAAACGAGCGTTGGGCCCAGTCGGAGAGAAGCGCGACGGCACCCAGCAGCACACTGACCAGCATCATGACGAGCGTGTCGTTGTTGCGAATGTGCGCCATTTCGTGGGCGACAACGCCCTGTGTTTCCTCCCGGTTGAGGAGCGCGAGAAGACCCGTCGTGACGCAAACAGCGGCGGATCTTTCATCCTTTCCCGTTGCGAAGGCGTTTGGTGCCGGATCATACACCACGAAGACCCGAGGCATCGGACACCCGGAGGCCAAAGCCATCTCGGTCACGATGTTGCGCAACTCCCGATGCTCCGGGATTTCTATATCCAACTTTTCCGCACCCACGGAGGCCAGAATCAAATCACTGCCGAAGCCGTACGCCATGATCGTCATGCCCGTTGAAACCCCTAGGGCGATGACCGTCGCCCATGGCACGAATGAGCCGGACGTCGTAAACACATCGAAATAAAGGTAATCAACGGAAACCCCGACGAGGAAAAAAAACAGCATGAAGGCGAAGACGATCGCGGCGCTAATCCATCCGTTGCGTGACTGACGTTCAGCGAAATCTTGGGTCGTCGGGATTTGCAGGGGCGTCAACCTCGGCTAGGTGGAGAGCTTGAGATCCACGCGTGGCG
>JBFJTQ010000095.1:0-7555 GCA_041625275.1 Binatia bacterium
ATGGGCAATTCCGAAGTGGGGCATATGATCTTGGGGGCGGGCCGCATCGTGTATCAAGACCTCACCCTCATTCATAAAGCCATTGACGACGGGTCTTTCTATACTAATCCCGTGCTTCTGGCCGCGCTGCGCACGGCCAAGTCGAGAAGCGGGCGATTGCACCTGATGGGACTCCTCGGAGACGGCGGGGTCCACAGCCATCAGCGCCACTTGGAGGCGCTCATGGAGATGGGCCGCCGCGAGCAAGTTGGGAGGATGTATCTTCATCTATTTCTCGACGGTCGAGACACGCCGCCGAACAGCGCCGAGCAGTTCGTGCTCGACCTGAATGAAAGGTTGAAGGCGTATCCCGAAGCGCGCATTGCTACGGTGAGCGGGCGTTATTATGCGATGGACCGGGACAAAAGATGGGATCGAATAGAAAAAGCCTATCTGTGCCTCACTGACGGAGCCGGGCGCAAGGCCGAGTCCGCGTTGCAGGCCATCCGCGCGAGCTACCAAGAAAACGTGACCGACGAGTTTGTTGTTCCGACCGCCATCAATGAATATCTTCCCGACAGCTTAATACGGGACGGGGATGGTATTATTTTCTTCAACTTCAGAGCGGATCGAGCAAGGCAACTGACCCGAGCCTTAACGGCGGAAGATTTTCGCGAGTTTCCGCGCAAGCGGCGCATTGATCTCGCGATCTACGCGACCCTGACCCAATACGACGAAACGTTCAATCTCCCCGTCGCCTATCCGCCGAGAGAATTGACGAACATCCTCGGAGAAGTCGTGAGCCGCGAGGGGATTCGGCAATTGCGCATTGCCGAGACCGAAAAGTACGCTCACGTGACTTATTTCTTCAACGGTGGCGAAGAGAAAAAATTCCCCGGCGAGGAACGAATCCTGATCCCGTCGCCGAAGGACGTTGCGACTTACGATCTCAAGCCGGAGATGAGCGCTCGCGAGGTCACCGAGGCGCTAGTCAAACAGCTGCGCGCTGAGGCTTTCGACATGGTGATCGCCAACTATGCCAATGCCGACATGGTCGGCCATTCGGGGAACTTCGAGGCCGCGATCAAAGCCTGTGAGGTGATCGACGAATGTATCGGTCGGGTCGTCGACGCCGCGCTGGGCAAGCGGGGGCGCATCGTGATCACCGCCGACCACGGCAATATCGAGCAGATGATTGACTACGATACCGGCATGATTCATACGGCTCACACGACGAATCCGGTTCCCGTGATCCTCGTCGACGAGGCGCGCAAGGGGATGCGGCTGCATGCAGGAACAGGAAGCGATGTGGCGCCAACCCTCTTGCGCCTGCTCGGCGTACCTCAACCCAAGGAGATGACCGGCCGGTCGCTGATCGTCGAGTAGTTTAGAACTCTCGCTCGCCGGGTCAAGGCAACGGAATGAGTTCTGATCCCCCAGGCACCTGGCGGCCATGGGCATCGATTGCTGGACCGGAATGAAACCCTGCACATTCTGTTTCGTCGTGCAGGGTTTTTTTGGTAAAATTTCGCCCTCCTATGGCAATTTTGCAACCTCAAGGCTTGAGTGAACCTCTGGACTGGCTCGTGGACTGGCTCTATCCGCCTCGGTGCCGGGCCTGCGGCAACCCGATCCACGGGCCGGATGCGCAAGCTTTCTGCTCGTTGTGCTGGTCTCAAATCACTCTCGTCTCCCATCCGATGTGTAGCCTTTGCGGCCGCCCCTTTCCGGACTCCAGCGGGGCGGATCACCTTTGCGGAGGCTGCTTGGTGCATCCGCCGCAGTTTGTCCGTGCTCGTTCCTGGGCCTGCTATCCTCGAGACGAAAGCTCTGAGCATCCGCTGCGCCATGTGGTGCAGCGATTCAAGTACGGGCGGAAGGTTTCTCTAGGCAAACCGCTTGGGCGGCTGATGGCGCGGGGCTGCGAGGAATTCCTAACAGCCTGTGCTATCGACCTGATCATTCCGGTTCCCCTGCACCCCAAACGACTGCGCTGGAGAGGCTTTAACCAGGCCGTATTGTTGGCGCGGCAAGTAAGCCGCGCCAAGGGTGTTGCGATCGATCCCTTTGTTCTCTCTCGCAGCCGGGAAACACCACCGCAAACGCAGCTCGCGGAAGATGAACGAAGAAAAAACGTGCGCGGAGCCTTCATGCTTGACAGTAAGAAATCCGTCCGTGGCAAGACCTTCTTGGTGGTCGATGATGTCTACACCTCCGGCGCCACCGTCAACGAGTGTAGTCGCACGCTCATGGCAGGGGGCGCAAAAGAGGTTTATGTGCTCACCCTGGCGCGGACGGTCTTCTAATGGCGAAGGATCGGCCGATTGGGAAGGCTTCGTAATGGCAGCAAACGACCGAGAAAGATGGGACAGACGGCATGCGGAGAGCGAAAAGACCCAAGCTCCCTCTGCGTTTTTGCGTGAGATTCTTGAAAGCGGCTGGTGGAGCCTAGCTCCAGGTCGGGCTCTGGATGTGGCAACGGGCAAGGGACGAAACGCTTTGTTCCTCGCGCAGCGAGGGTTCGAGGTGGTGGCGATTGACATCTCGGCGGTGGCTCTCGAAGAGGCCCGAAAGGAGGCGGAATCGAGATCCCTGCGGATTCTCTGGCGGCAAGAAAACCTTGAAACGCTGAAGCTCCCTGTGGACAGCTATGATCTCGTGGTGAATTTCAACTACCTGCAGCGATCCCTGGTGCCGCAGATCAAAACAGCCTTGAGAGCTGGCGGCCACGTGATCTTTGAAACTTACCTCGTCGATCAGCAAGCCATCGGCCATCCGAAAAACCCGGCTTATTTGCTCGAGCACAACGAACTCCTGCAACACTTTCGGGAGTTTCGGGTGCTCTACTACCGCGAGGGGAAAGTGACTGAAGGAGGCGTTGCCGCTTTTCGCGCTGGAATCTTAGCTCAAAAGCCGGCCTTGGATTCGTTTAAAAAAGCGACGTAATCGCCGGAGGGGATGCGGCGAAGCGCATCGACCGGCCCCTGGTACAGGTAGATCCATGTGTTAATCTTCCGTTTGCCCTCGAGCCGCGCTGGGAGTTGCTCGCGTCGAAAGAGATTTCCTTCATATTCGTCAAGACGGCCGAGCACATTCGTTACCGGTTCTAAGCGGTAAATTTCGCCGACGACGCGGTCGGAATCTTCGGTTGATGCGACGGCACCCGGATAACGACCGAGATCATAGAGTTTCCCGCTAAACGTTCCAATGCCCCAAAAGACGCCGTACCGATCCAGAATGCGATGCATGGGGTGGGCGACCTCTCTGCGCAGCGTTCCGTACACAAACAGGCAAGTTGCGTTCTCCAATGACTCGCTCAGCCCTCCTCATGATTGACTTGGGGCGCGTTTAACCCGAATTCGGCAGTAGAAAGTTTCTTCAGGAACCTGGCGTGACCCTTTCGTCGCGAAGACAATGGGCCGCTGCCCCTGAGCGGACAACCATGGCCGGTGCATAAAGTAGCAACCCCAAAGCCTGGGCGACGGCTTGCCAACTCGCAACAAGGACTGCGAAATTGTGCGCTTGAGTGTCTTCACGACTCCAGGCTCACCCCAGGCTCGGCACACGCCATATCCGCAACTGCGCAATCCGCGTTCAATCGCTCCACTTTGACTATAGCATGGTTAGTTCCCAAGCCCAGGCGGGACCATCGATAGCGGGCCGTTCGTCTGCCAAACCCGATCCTCCGTGATCGTAGATGCTGAAGCGACGGGGCACAGGATGCGAGGGCGTATTAGCTTGCTGTAGTTTTCAGTTGGGCGGAGGCATCGACGAGGGTAGAGGACAAAACCGCGGCCAACGGCCTCGATTGACAGTCTATCATAATATTAATATATTGTGATACTCAAAGGTATGCCTATGGACTTTGTGCGGACACTCAAGGCGCTGGCAGATCCTATGCGCTTGCGCGTCTTGGCCGCGGTAGCGCGGGAGGAGTTGACGGTGGGTGAGGTTCAGGAAGTCGTGGCATCGGTCCAATCTTCCGTGTCACGTAATCTCGCCATCCTCCGCGATGCTGGCTTCGTGCGCGATCGCCGAGACGGCACCAGCGTTTATTTTTCGGCGCGCCAGGACATGCCCGATCCAGCGCGGGAGTTGTTTCGGTCATTGCAATCAAAGCTTGCGGATTTGCCGGAAGCCAAGAAGGACATGATGCGGCTTGAAGCTTGTCGCCGGCGGCGAGCGCGACGATCGCGAAATTATTTCGAAACCGTGGCCGGAGACTGGGAGCGCATTCGAAAGAGTTACTTTGACGACCGCGTGACGTCCATTGCCATTGAGAAGTTATTGCCGCACAATCTGGTTATAGCGGACGTTGGCTGCGGCACCGGGAGCCTGACCTTCGAACTGGCGCGCTTTGCGCGCAAGGTGATCGGTGTCGATCTTTCCGTCGAAATGTTGCGTCGTGCTCGAGGTTTGGCCAGAGAGAGAGACATTCGCAACGTGGAGTTCCGGGTTGGCGATGCACTGCAATTACCCGTTCCCTCGCACTCCGTCGATGCGGCATTTTGCGTCATGGTGCTGCACTTTCTGCCGGATCCACAGCGGGCCATCGCGGAGCTGTGTCGTATCACCGACGACGGCGGCCGGGTCATTCTAGTGGACCTCGTCTCCCACACGCAGGTCTGGATGCGCGAACAAATGGCGCACCGGTGGTTGGGTTTTGACAAAAGCTCCATCGAGGCGTGGTTTCGCAAAGCCGGCATAAGGCAGCTTAACTATGAGCCCACGGGCACCTTTGCCGGGACGAAACTGGCCCGCAACGGCAACCATCCCGTGGAGATCTTCGTCGCAAGCGCGGTCATTCCAGCACCTGCCCGCAAACTCCCCGCGAAAAGAGTCAAGCCATGAGCGGTACCGAGCAGCAACTGCGCCACCTCCTGGCCGAGCGGGTGCTTCTTTTCGACGGCGCGATGGGAACGATGATTCAGCGCCTGAACCTTGACGAGAAAGATTTCCGCGGCCGCCCTTACGCCAATCATCATCGGCCTGTCAAAGGCTGTAATGATCTGCTCAGCGTCACCCAGTCGGGGGCCATCGCGCAGATTCACACCGCCTATCTTCAGGCGGGTGCGGATATTATCGAAACCAATACCTTCAACGCCACGGCCATCTCGCTGGCTGACTACGGCTTGGAACGCGACGCTTACGCGATCAATGTGGCGGCGGCGAAAGTGGCCCGACGCGCCGTCGACGATTGCAACCGGCACTCGCCGGCGCACCCGCGCTTCGTGGCGGGTGCGATTGGACCCACCAACAAGACGGCTTCGTTGTCCCCGGACGTCAACCGTCCAGGCTACCGCGCTGTGACCTTCATGCAGCTCGTCGATGCTTACCAGAAACAGGTTCGCGGTCTGATTGATGGCGGTGTCGATCTCCTCTTGCCAGAGACGACCTTCGACACGCTGAATCTGAAGGCCTGCCTCTTCGCGATTGAAAAGCTGTTCGATGAAAGGGGAATTCGCTTGCCCATCTTCGTCTCGGTGACAATCACCGACCGCAGCGGCCGAACTCTATCGGGGCAGACTCTGGACGCATTTCTGGCCTCGATCGCACATGCCGGCCTGACGGCGGTGGGCATCAATTGCGCCTTCGGACCGGATCTCATGGCGCCGTTTGTCGAAGAGCTCTCGCGGCTCAGTTCGTTGCCGGTTTTCGCGTATCCCAACGCGGGCCTGCCGAATGAGTTTGGTGAATACGACCTCAGTCCGAACGATATGGCCAAGGCCTTGGGCACATGGACAAGCGACGGGTGGCTGAATCTGGTCGGCGGTTGTTGCGGCACGACGCCCGAGCATATCGTCGCGATGGCCGAGGCAGTGCGCGACAGGCGTCCTCGCACGGCTCCGCAATATAATGGGTTCACGCATCTGAGCGGCCTTGAGAGCCTCACGATCAGGCCGGAATCCAACTTTATCATGGTCGGAGAGCGCACCAATGTCGCCGGATCGCGCAAATTTGCCCGGTTGATCAGAGACGAGAACTACGAAGAAGCCCTCTCTGTGGCCCGGGAGCAGGTCGAGGGCGGCGCCAATATCCTCGATGTGAATATGGACGAGGGCATGCTCGATTCGCCTAAGGTAATGGCGCAATTCCTCAATTACCTTGCCTCCGAACCGGATATCGCCAGGCTCCCCATCATGATCGATAGCTCCAACTTCGACGTCATCGAGGCGGGTCTGCAATGCCTTCAAGGCAAGGGTGTGGTGAATTCGATTTCTCTCAAGGAGGGAGAGGAGGAATTCAAACGGCGGGCTCGCCTGATCAAGCGTTACGGCGCGGCGGTCATCGTCATGGCGTTCGACGAAGAGAAACAGGCGACGAGCCTTGAGCACAAAATACGGATCGCGCAGCGAGCGCATCGAATTCTCACTGGTGAAATTGGTTTCGACGACGCGGATATCATTTTCGATCCCAATATTTTGACGGTCGCCACCGGTATCGAAGAACACAATGAATATGCCGTTAACTTTATCGAAGCGGCAAGGCAGATCAAGCGCCTTTTCCCCCGCTGCCACGTCTCCGGCGGAGTGAGCAATGTTTCGTTTTCGTTTCGCGGCAACGATCCGGTGCGCGAGGCGATGCATGCGGCCTTTCTGTATCATGCGATTCAGGCCGGCATGGACATGGGCATTGTCAATGCCGGGCAGTTGGCTGTGTATGAGGAAATCCCCAGGGATCTCCTTGAACGCGTGGAGGATGTTCTTTTCAATCGGCGGCCGGATGCGACCGAGCGGTTGGTCGAATTTGCCGAACAGATCAAGGGGACGAAGAAGAACGCGCTTGCGCAGGAGGACTGGCGCAAGGAAAACGTCGAGCAGCGTCTGTCTCACGCCCTGATCAAAGGAATCGTAGATTATATTGAAGCCGATCTTGACGAGGCCCTGACGCAGTACGATCGGCCGCTGCGTATCATCGAAGGTCCGCTGATGGACGGCATGAATGTCGTTGGCGATCTCTTCGGCCAGGGGAAAATGTTCCTGCCGCAGGTCGTCAAGAGCGCCCGCGTGATGAAGAAGGCCGTAGCCTATTTGACGCCTCTCATGGAAGCGGAGAGACAAGCAAATCGCCAAACGGAGCGCCACACGAAGCTTGTGTTTGCCACCGTCAAAGGTGATGTTCACGACATCGGAAAAAATATCGTCGGCGTTGTTTTGGGCTGTAACAATTACGAGGTCATCGATCTCGGCGTCATGGTCCCCGCTGACAGAATCATAGAAACGGCGATCGAACAAAAGGCGGACATCATCGGCCTGAGCGGGCTTATCACGCCGTCACTTGACGAGATGGTGCATGTCGCGGGCGAAATGCACCGCCGCGGTCTCGATATCCCGCTTCTGATCGGCGGGGCGACGACGAGCAAGCGGCACACCGCCGTCAAAATCGCCCCGGCGTACGGCCATGAAACGGTTCATGTGGTCGACGCGTCGCGCGCCGTACCCGTCGTCGGTGCGTTGAGCAAAGCCCAGAGCCGAAAGGCCTTCGCCGAACAGAACCGCGCGGAACAGGAAGAGATTCGCCGGCAGTTCGGCAGCCGCGCGGGAGCCCAGCTTCTCACCTACGAGGAGGCGACGCA
>JBFJTQ010000096.1:0-7499 GCA_041625275.1 Binatia bacterium
CACTCGAGCAAAAACTTTCTAACTTGCACCTCCATCTTCCAGACCAGTGGTAAATCGCCATTGTTCTAAACCGCCGCCTGCAAATCCGCGCCGTTGCCTACCACGGCTCCCAGCAAGGCGCCGGTGTGCCGGCCATTCTCGATCAGCACCTCGCCGTTGAAAATCTTCATCTCGATGCCGGTGGCTTCTTGAACCAGCGGCTTCTCGTTGCCCGGAAGATTCTGCGCCATCTCGGGATCGCACTCGCACACGGTTGCCGGATCAAAGATAACCAAATCCGCTGCCATGCCTGGTCGAATGAGGCTGCGGTCTCAAAGTCCGAATTTCGACGCGACCATAAACGTCAACCGGCGCACGCCCTCTTCAAGTCTCATGATCTTTTTCTGGCGCGTCCAAGAAACCCGTCGGCAAGTCGTTCACCAGACTTTCGCTTTTGACCTAAGTTTAGGCAACAACCCGTAAAGACCTGCAGCTTCGGTCTTTTCCTCTGACTGGAAGAATACGAGCCGAACGTTTTTCTCTCACCGAGATCCCAGCTCTTTTAGCGCCTCGCGCAGGTAACTCTGATCGACGTACTTGAGCGCGTCAGGCACGGACCCTTTCGACTGAGTTTGTTCCCAATAAATCTGCACAACGTTTTGCAGCCCTTCGATATTCATGTCGCCTTCGGGATGCCACACTTTGTTCGAGGTGTAAAACTCCCAACCGCGGCGGGCGTGATCGCGTTTGAGACCCATCTCCTTGGCAAGATAGTCCACGGCAGGATCGCGATTCTGAGAAATCCAGCGCATGGTTTGCGCCATCGCTTTCATGACTCTTATCAGCACCGGCCGATTTTTCTCGGCCCAGGAGCGCTTCGTCGATAGCGCGGCTAACTGATAATTTGGGATGACATCGACGAACCTGCCGATCTCATTGAAGCCCTGTTCTTCAGCGGCGTAATTTACGGGCAATGACAACGCCGCGGCGTCGATGGATCCGGCGACCAGCGCCGCGTAAGTTTGCGGCGTGCCACCGATGACCAGCAGCTTGTAGTCGCGCGGGTATTCCAGCCCCTTCACTTTTAAAACTCTCCGCAGCGCAAAAGTGACTCCGGATGTCAAGCTGATGGCGCCGAAGGTGGCGCCTCGTAGATCGGCATAGGTTTTGAATCTCTTCGCCGCCATGATCGACTGGGTCAGCCCATTGATAATGCCCCCAATCATGACGAGATCGAGCCCCTTTTCGATCGCCGAGATCGGTGCGTCAGAGGCGCTTCCCGCGATTTCTATGGAGCCTCCGGCCAGCGCCTGAATACCGACATCCGAAGCCCGAATGACGACGAGTTCAACGTCTAGACCCTGTCGCTCAAAAAAACCCATGCGCGAGGCGATCCACAACGGACCGTAGCCAAGCGTCTTGGTGGCTGAGCTAATGCGCAGCTTGACGCGGTCTTGCGCATCGACAGCGGGCGAACCCCACATAAAAGAAAGGACTAGCGCGACTAGCATGCAGCTCTTTTTCATTGAATACTCCTAGCTCGTAAAAGCAGCCGGCATGATGGGTTTCACGCCGCTGCCTGCAAATCCGCGCCGTTGCCGCTGCTAACCACGGCTCCAGGCAAGACGCCGGTGTGTTCCCCACGGTGGACGAGCACTTCGCCGTTGACGATCGTTGCTTCAATGCCGATCGCTTTCTGGATCAAGCGCTTTTCGTTGCCCGGGAGATCCTGCACCATCTCCGGCTCGCATTCGCGCACCGTTGCCGGATCGAAAACAACCAAATCCGCTGCCATACCGGGCCGAATCATCCCCCGGTTGCGCAGGCCGAAGATCGACGCCACCATGAAAGTCAGCTTGCGCACACCCTCTTCCAGGCTCATGATCTCTTTCTCGCGGACCCAATAACCGAGAAGCCGCGTCGCATAGCCGAAGCCGGCGTCGTAAATCAAGTGCGCGCCTGCATCCGACTGGCCGACTAGGACGTACGGGCTGCGGATAATTTCCGCCACAGCCTTTTCGTCGCCGTTGGTGCTCGAAGTTTGAAACTCGGTGTCCAGGCCCTCTTCCAACGATAAATCGAGGAAAGCGTCGATGACATCTTGATTGCGAATCCTGGCGATCTCCGCGACGCTCTTTTTTTCCAGATGTCGGTTCGTTGGCGTCGCCGCCTTAATCATATAGACCAAATCCCAGCGGCGCGAAAAACGCGACGGCTTCTTCTCCTCCACTGCCTCGTAGCGCATCTTACTCCGGGTCTCCGGATCTTTGATCGCCTCAATGCGCGCTTCGAGCGGCAGGAACAGAATCGTCTTCCAGGTCGGCAGGTCGTCGAATACCTGGGCATTCTTCATGGTCAGCCGATTGTTGAAGAGCCGCGCGTTGCATAATGGATAAGACTGCACGCCGCGGTCGATAGTCTCTTTAGCCAGATCTAATAATTGACGCCATTCGTTTGGCTTGTCCCAGCGCTGGGCGATGCTCTGCCAGATCACCGGCCGCCCCGAGCGGCGCGAAATCTCCTCGAACAACTGCACCGATTCGCGCATGGGCACCGAAACCCCAAGCGATCCGCGGGAAATCTGCACCGCCCCCTGGTTGATCTCGCCCAGGGCGGACGCAAGTTCGATGATCTCTTCATCGGCGGCGAGGCGGCTTGGAATCGGCGTGCCGTCGGCGAACATATGTACTGGATTTTGATTGGTTGAAAAACCAATGGCGCCACCGCGCACCCCGGCCTTGAGAATCTCCTTCATCTGCTGGATTTCCGCCGCCGTTGCCGCACGCTCCGTGGCGGCAGCACCCATGACGAACTGCCTCAGCGCGCAATGGCCCATCAGCGCAGCGACATTGACGCCCAGTTTGCCGCGCAAGCGGTTCAGGTAGTCCGTAAACGTAGTCCACTTCCACTCGACGCCCGCCTTAAGCGCCGGAAGCGAGATCGCTTCGACCCGTTCGAAGCTCCTGAGGATCGTCTCCCGATCTTCGGCTTTGCACGGCGCAAGCGCCAGACCGCAATTTCCAGGGATGACGGTGGTCACGCCGTGAAAACACGAGGAGGTCGCCAGCGGGTCCCAGAGTAGCTGCGCATCGAGATGGGTATGGAAATCAATAAAGCCGGGGGCGACGGCAAGACCGTCGGCCTTCACCACCCGCCGCGCCTCGCCATTGATCCGTCCGGTCTCAACGATGCGCCCCTCCTTGATACCGATATCGCCGAGGTACGAAGGCATTCCGCTGCCGTCGTAAATCCGACCACCCTTAACGATCAGGTCATATGCCATCAACGATTCCTCCTTGCGACATCTAGGATTCAATACACCTTTTCGAAGGCTACGAGCAAGCCGCTCTGCCGGATTTCCAGGATCACGTCAAAGTTCGTTTCTCCTCTTTGAATTGATTTGCTTCGTCCAGAAATCCCCTTCGCCCCTTCCAAATGGACAGCATGCTGGGAGTCACCCTTTGTGCTGGAAGATATTGAGGGATGATTTCTTCCATCGCCATTTAACCGGTCCGTACCTTTTCACTCTCCCACCGTAACTTTTACCGGGCCGAAGAGAGGTCATGTAATTCAAAGATTCAACAGAATCAACGTGTTAGCCCGTGGCACCACGGTTGCTAATTCCACGGTTCAGTGTGACCTGAGTAATAAGAAACTGAGGGAGGAACAATGCATACGAGTATCATTGAGCACGGGATTCGGAAGTCCGCCATGGGCATTCTCGGAGCCATGACGATTGCCGCCACGCTGGTATTTCCCCCGCTTGCCGCGAGCGCCCACGAATGGGAAGCCGGCCGAAAAGGACCACCCTACGGCTGGGCCAAGGGCCACTACAAGCAGAAAGACAAGGATAAGCACAAACGGCACGAACATGAATGGAGGCATCAGCGGACACGCCATTGGGACTACCACGCCGCTGAGCGGAAGCACAGGGACTACCACCGCCAGAGACGCGACGTTATTTATCGCGACCGCCATGACCGCTGGCACCGAGAACAAGACCTCAATCGCCGCCGTGCCCGCCAGGAAGTCCGCCTCAAGCAAGAGCAACTCAACCGCGACATCGAAGAGCTGAAAAGAGATCGCAGAGAACTAAGGCACGATATCCGTAACGGTGCAAACCGGGCCGAAACCAGGCGTGACCGCCAGGAGATCCGGGAAGACCGGCAAAAAATTGCCGCGGGCAGACAAGAGCTGCGGCGGGCCCAGGCAAGACTCGACGCGGCCCGCCGGCATTCAAAACCGAATAGCGGCTTTTAATACTTCCGAATTGATAGCCCTGGCTGTTTGCGGCACGGGCTGACACTTCGACAGGCGCGGCAAAGCGAACCCAGCGCACGCTTTGCCGCGTCGCTTCTTATCGCCTCAGCTAAACAGGGTTGACCTAAGAAAAGATTTTTGTCTCGCCAAGCCCTCGCTTCCGCTCAGAATTGCGCCGTGGCCTTTTCGGGGACCTCCACAGGTTCCCGCCCGCGCCATTCCTGAGCGATGATTCCGAGGCAAATCAACCCACAGAGTAGGTTGATAACCCAGCTATAGGCAATCGCCCCGCCGGGCGGAATCAACAGACCAAATCCAGCCAGCGTCATGACTATCCGCAGGAGCCATCCGAGCGGGCGAACGAAGTAGCCGACCATGGCTATGCCAATGGCGATGGTGCCAAGAGATGCCGTCAAGAATGCTAGCAAAACCATGTGCAAGGGGCCCTGGAACAAAAGAAGAGGATCAAAGATGAAAATAAACGGGACGAGATAGCCGATGATTCCCAATCGCATACAAGCGTAGCCGGTACGCATCGGACTGGCCCCCGCGATGGCAGCCCCGGCGTATGCGGCGATGCAGATGGGAGGAGTGATCATCGAAAGCATGGCCCAATAGAAAACAAACAGGTGCGCGGCGATCGGGACAATGCCGAGTTTGGTAATCGCGGGGGCCAAGGTCAAAGCCACGACCACATAGACCGCTGTGGTAGGCATGCCCATGCCAAGAATCAGCGCAATGACGGCCGTCATCGCGAGAATGAAGTTGAGATTCTCCGGCCCCAGCTGCTCGACAAAAAGCGTAAAGACAAACGCAAGGCCCGTTAGCGTCAATGCCCCAATGACAATACCAGCCAGCGCGCAGATGACCGCCGCTTCCAGCATTGCCCGGCCTGAATCCTCCAACATGGCTGGAAGCTTCTTCAAGTTCGCGCGCGTTTCTTTGCGCAACAGGGAAACCGCCAGCGCAATTCCTGCGGCATAAAACCCCGCCTTGGGTGCGCTCAGGTTCAGGACAAAAAGGATGTATATAATCAATGCCATCGGCACGATAAAAATCCAGCCTCGCCTGAGAACGTCAATAACGGACGGTATCTGGTGCGCCGCAACACGGCTGATGCCGGTCTTGCCGGCTTCGAGATCAACCTGCACGAAAAGCGCAAGGTAATAGAGTAACGCGGGAATCAACGCAGCAAGCGCTACTTCCGCGTAGGATAGGGCGAGAAACTCCGCCATGACGAAGGCTGCCGCACCCATGACCGGCGGCATGAGCTGCCCGCCGTTTGATGCCACCGACTCCACCGCGCCGGCCACATGCCGCTTATAGCCCGAGCGCACCATCATCGGGATGGTAATCGCGCCGTCGACGACGACATTGGCCACAGGACTCCCGGAGATCGTGCCGAACAGCGCGCTGGAAAGAACTGAGATCTTCGCCGCCCCGCCCCGCAGCCGCCCCATGAGCGCCACTGCCAGTTCCGTAAAAAAATCACCGCCCCCCGTAGCATAAAGAACCTGCCCGAAGAGAATGAAGGCCACCACGGTCGTGGCCACGATAGTCAAAGGAATGCCAAGAAGCGAGTTAGGATCGATGAACAGATGCACTGCGATCTTCGACCAGGAAATACCCCTGGCATACAGCATGCCGGGAAATAGGTATGAGTAGTGCGCATAAAGAATAATAACGGCTGCGATGATAACTAACACCCAGCCCGTTACACGGCGCGAGGCCTCCATGACCAGAGCGATCGCAATCACGCCAAACGTTACTTTGTCCGCAGTCAGTTCGCCGATCTCATTGACGATGCGGGGATAATAGATCACGAGATAGGCGCCCACGGCGACACTTAGGAGAAACAAAATCGCATCGTACCAAGTGGCACTTGTCCTCGCGGCTTTGGCGCTTGCCGGCACCGATAGAAAGAGGGAACCCAGCACCAGGATCAGCATGATCCCCAAATACTGCTCCTGGAGCATCGAGGCGCCCAGGCGGGCAGGGAGATCAAAATTGAATACCAGGGCAAATAGCGGGATGCACCACAGCATGAGGCGCTGGAGCGCCCGCATAAACGGATGTTCGAGCTTGCGGAAGCGACGGGTCTCTTCGAGTTCTACTAACGGAGTGGCGTCTACTGGCCCAATAGTTTCGCCTGCAGCGCCTCCATCTCTTTGCTCCATGCCTGCTTTTCCTTGAAGAACTTTACCGCCCCGGGATGGTACGGGATAACCGCGCTCCTTGACACCATACGCTCCCGCCGCCAGGCTTTCAGCGCGGGATAAGCTTGCCCCAATTCCGGGTTGTGCTCCCACAGCGCTTTGACGATCGCATAGGCAGACTCATCGCTCAGCGCTTTCGCCGCCACCAGATAGATGTCATTCGTAAGCACCGCGGTGTCATTGATAATCCCGGTGGCCGAGCCGGCCTTGATCGTACTCGAATAGCTTCCCGGGTAGACATCTGCCATCTTTTTTTCGCCTTCCGGCGTGGTGATCACGGAAACGAACTTCACGCCACCCCTGCGAGCATTCGCTTCCTCGACGGCCGGGCTGCCGACGGAATGCCAGCCGGCATCGGTTCTGTCTTCCAGGAATGCCTGCGCGCCGGCTTGCAGGTCAGACACGGGAACCTTGACGATATCATTGTAACTAAGCCCTGCCGTCGCCAGAGCGGCCGTGCTGCTCAGTCTCACGATGGGCGTGCCGGGATAGTCTGCAGGGATTCTCTTCCCTTTTAAGTCCGCGACCGTTTCCACCGGCGCATCTTTAGGCACATAAAAACCCAGTTGCAGAGCCCCTCCGACGATTAATATTCGAGTGTTCTGGTACGGCTTCTTGTACAGAATCAATCCCTTGTAGGATGTTACGGCATCGGCGCTGGTGAGCACACCCATGTCCGTCTCGCCCGCGTTCATCGACGGCAGCCATGCCGGAGGCCCGGCAAAAGGTTGAACTCGGACGGTCATCGGCGTGTGGCGGCTAACGACCGTGGCAATGCCGGTTCCGAGCGCGTTGTACAAACTGCCGACGGCGTGCGTGGCCAAGCTGGCGCTCCGCTGCTCCGCCGCTCGAACCGGGGCCGTAAGCATCACTGTTGCCAGAATGATCGCGATAGGCGTCAAGCCAATGCTTTTCATGTGAGCCGCTCCTTTCAGGGTTCTCCCCTGAGCTTGCGAGTTTTCTCCCAATCTATCGTCATGGCGCTCGCGTCGATGGCGACGCGGTAAATGCGCTCAGCAACTTCGAGGCTGATGAAACCGTCGA
>JBFJTQ010000097.1:0-7478 GCA_041625275.1 Binatia bacterium
CCAACGTCGGCAAAACGCGCCGCGCCCTCGAGGCGGTCGAATTCCTGGTCGTGCAGGAAAACTTCCTTACCGATACCGCCGCCATGGCCGACGTGGTTTTGCCCGCGGCGTCGTTTGCCGAAACTGACGGCACGTTTACCAACAGCGAGCGGCGCGTGCAGCGCGTGCGCAAAGCCGTCGAGCCGCCCGGCATGGCGAAGCCCGACTGGGTGATTCTCTCGGAGCTTTCAACGCGCCTCGGCTATCCGATGGCCTACCGGCATCCGTCGGAAATCTGGGACGAGCTGGCGCGAAACACGCCGATACTTTCGGGGATCAGTTATGACCGCATCGAGCTGCAAGGCATCCAGTGGCCCTGCCCGACGACCGACCACCCCGGCACGCCCTACCTGCATAAAGATTCTTTCGTGTCGGGAAAGGGCGTGTTTCAATCGATACCCCATGTTCCTGTGGCCGAGCCGCCCGACGAGGATTATCCTTTGACCCTGACGACCGGCAGGCGGCGCTCCACTTACCACACGGGAAGTCAAACCGGCCGAGCCGCCGGATTCGAATTGCTGGTCGCCCAGGAATGGGCCGAAGTGAGCCCGGAAGATGCTGCCCGCTTTCATTTGACCGACCGCGAAGAAGTCGACGTTGTATCCCGCCGCGGCCGGTTGCGTGTTCCGGTGAAGATCACCGACCGCTCGCCTCCCGGAGTGGTGTTCATGAGTTTCCATTTTCCGGGAAGAACGCTGACGAACCTCTTGACAACGGACGCCTGCGACCCCATCACCGAGACGCCGGAGTTCAAGGCCTGCGCGGTGCGGATAGAGAGAGTAGCAGAGAAGACGACGAGTCTTTGACCGGAGCTTTTCGATCTGTCGAGCCTGGAGACCTCGAAGCGATGGGCGGGCTCATTGGGAGTCGGTTTCGGGCCGAGGCGGAGTAAATATCAAATAAGCAAAGCCTGACACCGGCTACTGGTCGTTCAAATGGCAACTCTCCAGCTCGCAAAAAATGCTCCGCATCCTAACTCGGCCAAACTCCTGATTGACTTCTGGTTGTTTGAAGAGGTTGCGCAAATCATGGCCAAGGATGACCGGATACCGGTGCGAAGCGGAGTGAAAGGCTTGGATCCTGCCTACTCGGAAATCCCTGTCGATAAGATCCTGCCCATGCCCATGGAGGAACTCATGTTGAACTACAAGAACCATCTTCAGGAATTCAGAAGCTTCTTTGGCGCGGGATAATCGATAGACGTCTTCGCCAACTCGGGAAACGGCAATTCGTTAGTAAGATTAGAGGCCCGACGGCAAACTCGCCGCGCGAGATCGCAGCCGCGTCTGTCGGCGGTCGAATCGATGGATTTCGCCAGGCCGACTGCTCTACTTATTTCAGATGTCGATGGCGGGCAACGGGTTTGTCTGCCGCACACGCTGCATAAGTCATCGCGGTTGCGAGTAAGGCAGCCGCCTCTAATTGGCACTCGTCAATGTTGTCCAATGTGTCGCGGGGAGTCAGCAGATATTTGAGCTGCGAGTCGGGCTCATCAAAACCCGCGACGAGGCGCAGCGCGGGAATGCCATGAGCGGCGAAGTTGTAATGGTCTGAGTTGGCCATGGTGGGCGGGTGAATGTTGAGGGGCATGCCAACGCTGCGGGCGACATCGTGCGCGAAGGGCTCGAGCTCCGGGAAATCGCTGGTCAAGGCGCTTAGCCGCGGGCTTCCCACCGGCGCATCCACGTTGACGACCAGCGAGATGCGGGCGCGCTCCGCCTCGCTCAATCGTTCAACATAATCTCGGGAGCCCATCAAGCCCCATTCTTCAAGCGTGAAAAGCGCCACGCGAAGGCCGCGTGGAAGGGAGGGAAGGCAGGATGCGAGGGTGTCTGCCACCGCCAAGGCCACGGCGACTCCGGCGCCGTTGTCCATGGCGCTTTGACCGACATCGTGGCCGTCGTAATGCGCGCACAGGACGACCCATTCGTCGCCGCGGCCGGGCATCTCTGCCAAAAGACTTTGGGCCATTGATTCCTGCTTCCGTGTCGCGATCTCCAGCCGAACTCGCGGATACTCTTGGCCGGCTTTTGCCAATGCCCAAGCCGCCTCGTGGGTAATGCCGGCGGAGGGTATTTCGTCGCCGTCGGATGAACCGGTGACCACAATGTCGCCCGGGAGGTGGCACGCAATCAAGAACCCGCTGGCGCCGCGCTCCTTGGCCCATTGGTATTTGACACGGCGATGAATGTGGCGCGCCGCGAACATATACTCGTGGCGCACGAGCACGAGGCGGCCGGGGATGGCGGCCTCATTGGCTTCAAAATCTGCAAGCGCCCCGCGGCCCAGGTCGAGGACTTCGCCCTCGATTCCGCCGGCGGGTGTCGCGGCGGAGCGAACCAGGGAATGGGCCTGAAGAGGGATAGCGCTGGGCGTCAAGCGCGTCAACGTGCATGATACCCGGCTCCACCCGGAATAGGCGGTGGCGTGGGTCTTGACGGGAGCTTGCGCGATGGAGGCGAGCCGATGTTTGAGAAACTCCCGGGCGTTGCGCTCGCTTTCGCTTCCCGCAAAACGACCCCCGAACGAACATAGCGCGCTCAGATCGTTCCAGAGAGTCTGCGAGTTTTCCAAGCGGTCTCTAATGCGATCTGGTAGATGGCTCATGAGCGGGAGAATGACAGTTCCCAGCGGTTGCCGTCCGGATCGAGTACATTGATGGAATAGCCTACGCCGTCCCTGTGTTGCCGGACCTTTTCGATGGCGGCGCCGATATCCCGCAACGCCGTCAAGGTGTTTTCCTGCTCCTGCCAGGGAATATTCAACGTGTGATGCGGGTCCACGGCTCGCGGCCCTCTGGAGGCGTCGAAAAGGTGAACCTCGAAGTTGCCGAGCCTGACATCGACCTCCTTAACCTGGCCAGCCTTCAGTTGGTCTTCGTCGGGTTCGATTCTACGAGTAATTTCACCGCCCAAGACCCTCGTATAAAAGTCTACCGCCTTGGAAAGATCTTTGGCGCTCATGGCGAATGTGCGCAGACCTTTTATGTCAAACATGATCCACCTCCTTAAGCCAGATGATTCCGGCGTCACGGCATTTTGAGGGGCTAGTGCTCCAGTGCAGAAGGTGAGAGTTCGATGTTCAAGATCGCCGGTGGCCCTTATAAGGTCCTTTGAAGTGCCGTTCGATCTCGCCGTAGTTTTCCAGGACGTGGCCGTCCGCATCGATGACTTGTATGTCATCCATAACGCGAGGTCTCTACTGTCTCAAGCCTTCCTGACGATGAGGTGAAGAAGCTTCAAGGGGACGGAACCCGTGTGGCTAATGCTCGCCGTCTCAGACGGACCAAGGTAGATCCCCGCCCCTTTGGCCACGGGGTAGGTCTTCTTTTCCAAGGTGATGACTCCGCTGCCTTCCAGCAGGTAAATGAGCTGGTGTCGCGCGGATGACGCCTCCGCCTTGAAGCGTTCGCCGTCACCCAGCCAGCGCAGCATGCCGATGACATTTTCGGCGCCGCAGAGTTCTTTGTTGACGATCTCGGCGACCGTGCCCTGGCTCCCGGGATCTTTGACCTGTGGACATTGGTTAGTATCGATATACGTTGTCGCCATGGCTTTAGTGTCCTTTCGCCGGGTCCGCCCGTTCCGCAGGCGCCGCCGTTGCTCTTGTCAGCTTTGCACCCATATCTTTCCGTCTACCCGTTCCCACCGAAGGTCATCATAGGTGCCGTCGAGGATGACAGTCTTGAACCGGTTGGGAGCCTGGAACTCGAAGTAGAAGAGGGGCTCCGCGGCGCGGAGCCGATGTTTATTTTCGGCAGGAAAAAAAACAAGGTCGCCGGCCGTCACGTCTTTAACCCCTTCGGGTGTTTCCACCGTGCCGCTGCCCTCGATGATAAAGTAGAAGTGCTCGCAATTTTCGTGCAGGTGATAGGGAGACGCTGCCCCTTTCTTGTAGCGCATGATGCCCGCCAGCATGTCGTCCATGCCGGCCAGCTCTTTGTTGACGAAGAAGACACGCTCTCGACCGGGCACGACTGAAATTAATTTGGGCAGCTCATCTTGATGAAAAATGTAAGCCATGGCTGTTTCTCCTTGCACAAGTCAGTAAACCTAGGGCACGCTCGGGAGCGTAGCCTAGCATTTCGCCCGCGTCAACGCACGCGCCGACCTACCTCATCGGCGCGCAGCAATGGGGGCGTACCGAGGCTCACGCGCAAGCGATTTCTTTGGACAGAGCTTTGGCAAGAGTGATAAGGAACGCGACAATGAAAACAAAAAGCAACAGAGCCGTGAACGTTTCCGTGATCATGCTGTGCCAGGGCTTCCAGACCGTGTCGGCTGCGGCCATTGCTCTCTTTCTGCCGACCATACGTAAAGACCTCGATATGTCTTTTACTCAAGCAGGAACTCTTTCCGCAGCGGGAATCCTGGCATACGCCTTGATGCAGATCCCGGCCGGTTACCTCGCGGATCGCTATGGATTGAAAAAACTATTCTTTATCGGCGCGCTTGGCACAACGCTCCTCTGCGTCACGTTCGGATTCGTAGCCGTGTTTTGGCAAGCGGTTTTGAATCAGACGGCGGCCGGTGTTTTTCACGCTTTTCTGTTTCAAGCCGGACTCGCGCTCCTGGCGAGCTGGTACGGCGCCGAGCGGCGGGCAACCGCCATGGGGCTTTCTCTGGTTGCTATATTTTCGGGCCAGTTGGTGGTCAATGCGCTGGGGCCAACGATCGTGAGCCACTTCGAATGGCGTTTCCCTTTCGTGCTCTTTGGATCCGCAGGGATAGCGGCGGCTTTCTCCTACCTGAGGCTGGGCGAGGAGTCGCCAGATTCCGGGCCGAGACAAAAACTTCGTTTCGGCGACGCCCTCCAGCTCTTCCGCTATCGTTTCATGTGGATCTGTGGCCTCATCCAATATATCAGGCTCGGCGTCATGCAGGGGATTCTGTTCTGGCTGCCGAGCCTGCTTCTGGACGAGAAGGGCATTCCGCTGCAGGTAACGGGATTGATCATTGCCATCCGCACGATGTTGATCGCGCCTTCCACTATACTCGGAGGATATATTTCCGACCGGCTGAAGATGCCCACTGCGGTCATGGGCTTGTCGCTAGTCATCCTTGGGATCACAACGGCGGCGTTCGTCAATGTCGGCGATACTTTCTTGCTGGCCGCTGTGATATTCATCAATGCAATCTTTGTCCAGTTTTACTTTGGTCCGCTCTTCGCCGTGCCGATGGAAAAGTACGGCACCAACATGGTGGGTACGTTGTCCGGGTTCGGAAACTTTTTTGCCAACCTCGGATCGTTGACTTTCACCTATCTGCTGGGTGTTCTCAAAGACCGAACGGGCTATTTTGAATCGGGGTTTTACACTATCGCCGCGGCTTGTTTTCTAGGGCTCGTTTTCACCGTTTTTCTGGAACGGATGAGGCGCGCGAAGTCATGATACTGTGAACGTTGAGCAGCGCCGGGGTTTGTCCCCTCCCGAGGTTCAACTCGCGAATGTCTTGATGGCCCAGGCCACGCGTGAGTCCGATGTAGCGAAGATTTCCGCCGGGGCGCTGTCCACCTGGTTCATTCGATGCACGAGACCCGTTCGGTTGGCGAGTTGAATGGCGAGGCCCGGTCTCGCGTTGAGCTCAAGCAATACCGGGCCTCGGTCGCGGTCAATCACGAGGTCAACTCCGAGATAGCCGAGACCGGTCATTGCCGTAGCGCTGGCAGCGATGCAAAGCATGCTTTCCCAGTAGGGAATGTGCAAGCCCGCGACTGGCTTCCCCGTATCAGGATGCTGCGTGATGATGCGCGAGCGGTAAACTCCGCTGAGAGTTCTTCCCGTGCTTATGTCGAGGCCGACGCCGATTGCGCCGCGATGGAGATTCGCCTTGCCGTCGGATGCCTTGGTTGGCAGGCGCAGCATGCTCATGACAGGGACGCCGCGATACGCCACGATGCGGATATCGGGGACACCACGGTAGGCGACCTCGGAAAATAGCGGATCCGGGTGAATCAGTGCCTCTATGATCGCGGCGTCGGGCACGCCGCCCAGGGAAAAGATTCCGGACAGAAGATCGGAAAAGTGAAAACTCAGGTCCTCCCAGGAAATCAGCCGGCCGCTTGACTTGACGAAACCATCCGCCGTGTAATCGGTGATCAGCACGATCCCGCTGCCCCCGGCGCCCCGCGCCGGCTTGAGCACGAACTCCCGGTGGGATGCGAGCTTGTCCTTAAGCCCGGCGACCTCTCCTTGTCGCTCGACGACATAAATTGTGCGCGGCGTCGGAATCGCATGTTTTTCGGCGAGTTGCTTCGTCAGCACTTTATTGTCAACGAGCGGAAAGGCCGGGCGCGGGTTGCAGCGCATGATGTAATCCGCGTTGCGCCGGTTCATGCCCAGGACTCCGGCCGCACGAAGTTGGCGGAAACCGGCGAGTATCATGACGGCTGCCTCAGATACCAAAAGCGGCTGATTTCTCCGAGGCGAAAGCCCGTATACCGTCCAAGCAGAACCTGCAAGGCGGCGACAACCGACAGAAGTTCGGGGTAGACAAAGAAAGTCAGTTGCAGCGATTCCCAGTGGATGATCTCGTAGGTAATCGCGGCGACCGCGCCACTTCCGATGGCGGTCCTCAGGCCTTCGCGCACTCCAGCTTCCTCGGTGATGACGAAAAAACGTTCGATGGTCATGGTCAGGATCACGATCGGCAGAAGACCGACGGCCATGAACTCCCTCAAGCCGATCTTGTTGCCGACCAGGGCAACGAGCGTGAGGCAGGCAACCACAAGGGTCAGCAAGACCGAGAGGCGAGGAACCAGCAGGAGGCGCATGCTGTTGAGGACGCGCCGGAAGACGTAGCCTATGGCAATGACGAGCGCAAGTATCCCCAGACCTAGGACAATGCCCGTGTTGCGAAAGGCAAGGGCCATGAGAACCGGCATAAACGTTCCAAAGGTCGGAAAGCCGACGACGTTGCGCAAAACGCCGATCAGAAGCGCGCTGATCGGTATCAAGAGCAAGATGCGAAAAGTTTCCTGGAATTCGGTTGGGAGGCGAAACAAAGACCACTGATCCAACCACCTCTGGGAGCGGGTAATGCGCTCGAAATGAAGCAGCCAGTTGCTCGTGGGCTGCCGGCTCAGAGTCCACTGGAAACCAGACGCGCTACCGGCAAACGCCCGCAACACCGGGATATCGCGAGCGAGAGGAAGAAGGGAAGTGGGATTGGAGAGGATCTCCCCCGTGGCAATGCGAACGTTTTCCCATTCGCTCCCCGTCCACGTTTCCACCCAGGACAGCGGTACTGTGTAGATCCCTTCGGCTAGCGGTAAACCGTGCGCCGTGCGGGCTGGAAGTCCAGCGGCCTGACAGAGGATGACCAACGTGGTCAGGGCACCGTACTTTTTCTGCACCTTCGCCCATGCTTGCGATTCCCTGTTTTCCGCCGCAAGCGGCTGCCAGATATGGTTGCGGGAATCGAGGATGGCCTGAAGCCGAG
>JBFJTQ010000098.1:0-7434 GCA_041625275.1 Binatia bacterium
CGGGACAAGGGGAAGCCATCATGCGAGTCGTCCTGGCGAAGACGGCTCTGGAGATTCTTCGCCCAGGGCTGGATGCGCGAAGCGCAGCCCAACAAGCCATCGACTTGCTTGCCGCGAAAACAGGGAGCGCAGGCGGTCTCATCCTCATCGACTGCGCGGGAAAAATCGGTTACGCCCGCAACACGCCGCACATGCCGGTTTGCCTGATTACACAAGACGGGGATGTCAAAGTCGATCATTAGAACCCCGGACTGCGCAGTTGCAGATGCGGAACAACCGGGCCCCGCGGCCAGCCTGGAGTAATAAAAACACCCGGGCGCTCAGTTTTGAAGTCGTTGTGGGCACTTGGCAGCTTGTTACCCGTTGCCTTATGATGGCGATTCCAGGCCTTCCCATCGCCGCCCGGCATGAGCGAGGGGCGAAGCCCGGGCCGTGGGAAGCTGCCGGCTGTTTCAGGCTCACCCAGGCTCGGCACACGCCTAATCCGCAACCGCGGAATCCAGGTTCAGACCGACTTGGCGGCAGAGGGTTTCGGAGTGCGCTTTTACCTTGCGTGCCGCTTGCTTGACAGTCTCTTCGGCATGGTGATATGAGCGGCTTAAATTGGTTAGCAGCGCTTCCCTTGTCTTTGGCAAGTGTCATTGCGATGTGCCGTTTCACGGGCCGAAAGGAGATCGGTAGGAAGAGGAGGAAAAATTAAGCCCGGCGCTTGGGCGTTTGTCGCGGTGCGAGCGATCGGCGTTTTTCTTTGCTGATACCGGGAGCGTTGAATACGATATGAAACTAAAAGAGGAGGTGCGAGCATGGCGTACACAGTCAAAAAAGTCGAAGTATGGGCAGGAGAAATCGTCGATCGCCCGGGCGGACTCGCGGATAAATTGGCGGCCCTGAGCAACGCCGGCGCGAGCCTCGAGTTTTTGATTTCGCGTCGGGCGCCGGACAAGCCCGGCACCGGCGTTGTTTTCCTCACACCGGTCAAGGGAACCAAACAGAAGCGCGCGGCTCAGGAAGCCGGACTCGGAACCACCGACAGTCTGCATTCCGTGCGTGTGGAGGGTCCCGATCGAGCAGGACTGGGTACCAAAATGACGAGCGCGCTGGCCGACGCCGGCATCAATTTACGCGGCGTGTCGGGTGCGGCTCTCGGGCGGCGGGCGGTGACCTATTTTGCATTCGACAATGCGGCGGACGCGGACACGGCCATTCGCACACTGAAGAAAACGTTGAAGTAAACGTTGCGCCGGGAGCGAGTTCTTAGAAAAAATCATCGGCGCAGGCGATTTCGGTCTTGGGGCGGGGGTTGCGCTGCGGCTTCGGTGAAGGAAATTACGTCCGGCTACGTCATTTGATCCATTTAGTGTCTCTGTAGGCGCGCAACGCACCCCGATGAAGAGGAACGCCGCCAAATTCAAAAGCCGCGGAACCTTGTGAGCGCAGGGGTTCGAATAGATTCTCGATGCCCTTGAAGAGGGGGTTGAGCGTCGGCAGGGTGTGCAGGTTTTGGACGATGGTCGTCGCCATGTCATAGACGGCCTGTTCGGGAACGTTTTCGTGGGTGACGATGACGTTCAGGACACCGATTTGAGGGATGTCCTGCGAGACGCCGCGAAATGCCCCTTCCTCGATGATGGCTTCGCGGTAGAAAGGGACTGCCGCCAGCAACATTTCCAACTGACCCTGGGCGTACGGGACAACGCGGATATGAACCCGATGGCTCAGATCCGTCACCACCTGATTCGGAATGGGACGTTGCCACTGCGCGTCAATTTCGCCGGCAAGAAGAGCCTTGGCTCCCTCAGGGAAGCCGAGGTAAACCGGCGTGATGCCAGCGGGAGAAATTCCCAAAGTGGCGAGAATGGCCTCCCCATGCTGCGCCATCCCGCTCCCCTTCGGCCCCAACGCGATGCGTTTCCCGACCAGGTCGTTGACGGTTTTTATCGGTGAATCCGCGAGGGTGACAAAAAACATCGGGCCGGCATTTGCGGGCGCCACGACGCACAGCGCGATTTTACGTGTGAATGGCGCTGTGCCGTTGCTGGCCCGCCCGATCCAATTCGAGGCCATCAAGCCGAATTCGAATTCGCCTTTTTCGAGGTGGTACAAATCGTCGAGATTGACCAGCGTGGTGTGAACGCTGCACTTATCTTCGTCCGCACGTTCCCGGTTGAAAAGCTCGGCGAGGGCGACGGCTTGTGAATAAAAGGTGCCGCCGCCTTCGGAAGTCCCGATTCTAATCCTCATAAGTAGCGCTTATACGACCGAATGCGCCTTGTGGCAAGTCTAAGAGCAGTGCCCCATGGCCGTGAATCAACCGGGCTGATTCTTTCGTTCTCACGTGTCTGGCGCCACCACAACGCAGCGGGTGGAATTATCAGATTGCGCTGACAATGAAATTGAAACGGATGTTGCCGTTTCAGTCAAAAACGATGGTTTTGCGACCGTAAGGCAAAACTCGTCGCTCAAGGTGGAGACGCACAGCCCGGGCAAGCACCGCGCGCTCCAGATCCCGCCCCTTGCGTTCCAAATCTTGGACGGTATCGCGGTGACTGATGCGCACCAGGTCCTGTTCGATAATGGGGCCCTCGTCGACCGTGGGTGTTACATAGTGGCTCGTTGCGCCGATGAGTTTGACCCCGCGGGCATATGCCTGTGCGTATGGGCGCGCGCCGGCGAAAGCGGGAAGAAACGAGTGGTGAATATTGATGATGCGATTCGGATACGACGACACGAAGGATTCGGTGAGAATCTGCATGTAGCGGGCTAAAACAACCAGATCCACCTTGAGCGAATCCAGTAACCGGAGCTCCTTTTCTTCCTGGGCTCTCTTGCTATCCGCAGTGATGGGAAAAACATAGTAGGGAATCCCATGCTGCTCAGCAAGCGGGCGCAGCAGTTCATGATTGCTGACGACAGCTACCAGGTCGGTGTGAAGCTCCCCGATCGCATGACGATGAAGGAGATCAACCAGGCAGTGATCCAAGCGGGAAACAAAAATCGCAATCCGATTGTGCTCATCCGAGAAGCGGAGCTCCCACTCCATGCCCAATGAATCGGCCAACGGTTTGAAGGCAGCACGAATTTCGTCCTTGGCAACAGTGAACCCTTCTAGGTCCCATTCAACCCGGGAGAAGAACTGGCCCGTTTCGAGGTCGATATGTTGGTCTGCATGGAGAATGTTTCCGTTGCGGCGATAGACAAATTCGGAAATCCGATGGACTAGCCCCCGTTTGATCTTTACAGGTCATGTGAAGGGTTACGGTTTGACTCATATAGACCTCGTAGCCCTCGCCTGGAAACAGATTTCCCCAACCGCGATGCCCTTAACCAAACTGGGAGGAGATGCGAAACCCAGTGGCCGATTAGCCGCCGCAGATGTCTCAGGAAAAGGCTTCCCGAATGTATCGATACGCGGCAATGGCGGCCACCGCACCCTCGCCCGCCGACGTCACCGCCTGCGCCGCGCTGTCTTGCCGGATATCACCAACTGCGTAAATCCCGGGGTGCTCGGTTCTCATCCACACATCCGTCGCGATGTGGCCCGTTGCGCTGAGACGCAGCGTGCTCTTGAGAAATGCAGTGTTGGGCGTCAGACCGACATAAACAAAGAGGCCTGAAAGGGCAGTCTGTGTCGATTCTTCCGTTGCGAGGTTTCGAACCCGCACTCCGGTTACAACATCATCTCCCAGAATTTCTTCGACCGATGTTTGGTGGCGCACGCTTATTTTCGACTGGCTCGCGACCCTCTGACGAAACGTGTGTTGAGCTGAAAAGTCAACGTCGCGGTTGAAGATGATGATCTTCCCGGCGTAAGCCGTCAACGCGAGAGCTTCCTGCAGAGCGGAGTCGCCACCTCCGACTACGCCGACGACCTGCTCGTTATAAAGCGGTCCGTCGCAGCTGGCGCAGTGGCTGACGCCTCGGCCCGCGAGTTTCGCTTCGCCGGGAACGCCAAGTTCTTTGAGCGAAGATCCTGTCGCTACAATCACGGTCTTGGTGCGGTGCTGCGCCTCCGTGGTGATGACGCGCCAGAAACGGCCCTCCGCTACCAGACTTTGGACTTCGGCGCGCTGGAATTCCGATCCTTGATCGGCAGCCTGCCGCTGTACTGCGGGGCACAATTCGTACCCGGCGATTCCGTCCGGGAAACCTGGGAAGTCCTCGATCTTTTCAATACTGAGCAGATGGCCGCCGCTGATATTGGCTTCCAACACCAGAGTCGCAAGCCCGTGGCGCGAAGCAAACAGGCCGGCGGTCAGTCCCGCGAGTCCTGAACCAACGATTACGACATCATAATCGGCCATCGCAAGCCGCCGTCCCTTTCATTGCCGTTTGCCCGCCTATCGCCACTCATCGATGGAAACCGTCTTCTGGTAATTACACCCGATGATGCGCCAGTATCCGTTGGTTTCGCCGCCGACTACCACGACGTGAATCTCTTCGGGTTTGAACATGCGTATCATTTCATCGGGGGCGGCCTTGAGCTTGGAAGCGTAGGGCTCCTCGCCGAAGGTCGCTCTGGGATAAATATAATTCTGAATGAGCTGGTAGTCCCAGTACTCTCCGGCCGGCATGAGCGCATTTTCGTACACCCACTGGATAAATGTGTCCTTGGTGTCAAATCCTCCTCGATCGATGAACTGTCTGGCCGCAATGGGATCGAGCAGAAACGTGGGGGCGCTATGCGCATCCATGCCGCGTAGCATGTTGCGTACGTGTTCGCGCCAGTACCGCTCACGCACGCCCAGGGTAAACGCGGTGGAGCGGCAGCCTGTGAAGACGGTGACCGTGCTATCGCTCGGCTTGAATCCATGCCCGACGTGAAACGGTTCCCAGGGACTGCGCTCTTCGTTCTCGGCAAACGTCACGCTGTTGTACATGTAGTTGTTGCCTTGCGACCCCATGTAAGTGATTCCCGGGACCGAGCCGCCCTGGAGGTTTTGCGACAGCAGTCCATAGGCGCGTCCGATGGTCGCATTGGCGTGGTTGTAAGGAGCCATGGCTCCCGTGCCCGAGTTCATGCCGATTTGGCCGCGGATCGGGCCATTAACGACCACCATGGCCGCCATGGAACTCGTGGTGCTGCCGCGGGCGCTCACACCGGTGGAGGCCAGGGCGAGGATCACCGGAAAGTATTGCGGCCGAGCGCCCGCCATGACGGCGTTGACCGCAACCTTCTCGACCGTATACTCCCAGTACTCGCGGAAGTGCGTTGAACGCATATGCCCTACGATCTCATCGGGTTTGTGCCTCGTGTGGGCGAGCATTGCCGCCACCCGTTCCTCGGTGGGCAGGACGATCGGCAGCTGGTCGGTCCAGTGGTTGGCTAAAAAGTGCTCATGCAAATTTTCTTCCGTGTCGGGCTCCTCCAGCCGCCGCGTGGACCGCGCAAACTTGATTCCTGCCGTGCGTTCTTCATTCATCGGCCGGGTCAGTCCGTCGATGACCTCCTGCATCACCGGCCGGCCGCTGATCGGATCGGTCCCGTCCACGTAGGCGCGCAGCTCTGCGGCCGACTTACCCATGACCGGCTGAGGCACGAAAGCATAGCGTGCCTGGGGCATCCCATGAACCCGTGTGACCGATTCCACGACTTTCTCAAAGACATGCGTATGGATGGCGATGGTTGGCACCCCATACTGGCTATCCAGGGTGATTGCGTGCACGGCGACCGCCGGCGCGCAAGTGCTTCAATGGCCGACACCGATAATCGCGGCGTCACCGTTGGCTTTAACCAATTCCCATGTCTGCGGGTCGTCCTTCGTGTAGACGCTCGACATTTCCACGATCTTCGTCTTCACTGTCGGCATGTGCTCGGCGAACCAGTCTTGCACCTGTCTCAAAAACAAGCCCGAGTCGTCGAAGCGCGGGTCGATCAGATAGACCCTCTTGCCGTCCAGGCTGTCGAGGCGCCGGGCGGTTTGTTTCGCGGTGATCTTGGGAGGGTAGCCCACCGGGTTGAATACCGTTACCTTGTGGTGGCTCCCGGCATCCGGTCTTCGAGTTCCCTGCAGTTCGTTCGCCATTCTCTAAACCTCCTCGATTCTCATCGAGTCACATGACTATAATGTAAATTCGAAAGCCCGAAGCATCGTCGTCGCAATGAGGTGCCAGGATCAATTGCCCAAAACCTTCTTGACTCTTTCCACGACCTCCGGCGGCTGATTCATGACTTCTTTGGCGAGAACCTGCAATTGCTCGCCCGAAGTGTAGTCAACGTCCATGTTGCCTTTTTTGGCTTCCGCCAAAAGCTCGACATCTCTCAAAGCGCTGGCGTAGGCCGAACGCAAGATTTTTATCAGTTCCACTGGAGTACCCGGAGGCGCCATCATCGCCCGCCCGAAATCATTGGCACTGAGAATCGCCTCGGCCACGCGCCGGCTGACCTCCGGAGTCCTGAATTCAGACATCAGTTCCCAAATGGTCGGGGCCTCCGGCAATCTGGGATCCCGCTCACGGGCGTCCTGCACCAGATGGCGGTCGTATTTTTTTCCGTGCCAGGTGTTGAAAGGTTCCCGGCCAAAGTGGGAAGCGATATCATGCCCGCGGCAGATCACCTCGCCCCGTTCAACAGCGAGATCAATTTCCTTGCCGCCCGAATAACCGATCACGACATTGAATTTGGCGCCTATGGTTTCTTCCAGTACCCTGGGCAGGATGTAGCCAGAACTGGCGTAACCCGAGGAGCCGCACTTTGGCGCTTCTTTGGCATCGATTATGTCGGCCATGCTCTTTTAGGGCGCATCCGCCCGGATGTAAAGCATCTGCGTCCATTTCTCCTGTGTCCCGATCCATTCGAACTTGCGCACGTCGAACTTGACCTCTTTTCGCCCCACGAGTTGGGTCAGGTACAGGCTGCTGTTAGGGATTCCCACCGTTAAACCGTCCGGCTTGGCGACGCTGTAGACGTAGTTCGACGCGATGACCGAACTCGCGCCAGGCATGTTTTGAACCACCATTTCGGGCTTCCCGGGAATGTACTTCGGCATGGTCCGCGAGAACATCCGCGCCCAACGATCGGACAGTCCTCCCGCCGTGAAACCCACGATGATCCGAATGGTCTTGCCCTGATAATAGGGTTCCGTTTGCCCATGCGCTTGGCTGCCGAAAGGGCCGCACGGCGCGACAATTAAAAAGAGCACCACGACGCCCACGGCGTGCGGCGCCGCCAAAAACGATACGCATCTGCGGACTTTCTTTACATGCATGCTCATCCCTTTCAGCACCGTTCGAGACAAAATCCTGCCACCGTTGTCGAGCGCGAAACGCCTTCCGCATATCATTCGAGGAACTGCCGTGTCAACGGTTACAAGCGATTGGTTCCGTTTCGAGCGGCGACATGGGTCTTGACGAATCAAAACGCAGGGATTCTGAGAGCGGAAAAGAAGCGTTTGGAACAGCGGCTTGAGTAGGTTTGAACCCGAATTCCGCAGTAGA
>JBFJTQ010000099.1:0-7424 GCA_041625275.1 Binatia bacterium
GCATAGGTGGTCTTCTTCGGCTTGAAAATGTGGGAAAGTTTGTCCACGCGCTTATCGGGAACCTTGATGACGCCTAGGTGCAGTTCTTCCTTTCCTCCGTAGCCCCCAACCTGCGCCTGCAATCCCGTCAGCATGTTAAAAATCGTTGTTTTACCAGCGCCCCGGTGACCGATTAGACCGACCTTCATTCTCGTTTCCTCTCCCAACCTGCTCTGTGGACATTGCTCAATCTAGCAGGAAACCCTTGTCGAAGAAAATTGCCGATTCGCACCGCTTGAGTATTCCGCAGTCACTCAAAAACGTTAACCGGGTAGGGCTACACAGAATTTTACCTTGACAGTTTGCCTCTCGCGGGGTTTTTCCGCTAGAAGAAGAATCGAAGGAAGACCTCTTCCAATGAAGCCAATCCCTTGCGGTGGAGCGTGCGCAGCGATCGGCCAAGAGCCCTTCTTTTTATTGAGATGAAAGAGCGGTTGGTTAGCTTTTAACGACTCGCCATTGCGCACATCTTGTCCATTTGCGCAGATGCGAAGGTGTTGCCACGGCTTCAGAGGGAAGGCGGTGTGCACCTCGCCAGTTGACCCCATTGGTCGAGATGGTAAAGTAACTTCCCATGCCTTTGGCGACCATAGAAGAAGCCATCGAAGAGATTCGTTGCGGACGAATGGTCATCTTGATGGATGACAAGGACCGCGAGAATGAGGGCGATCTGTGCATGGCCGCAGAACTGGTCACGCCCGAAGCAATTAATTTTATGGCGACCTACGGTCGCGGTCTTATCTGCCTCTCGCTCACAGAGGAGAGAGTCAAATACCTCGGGCTCTCGATGATGGTGTCCGAGAATACCTCCCCTTTTGGAACCGCGTTCACAGTCTCGGTGGACGCAGCCTCGGGAATTACCACCGGAATTTCCGCCGCCGACCGGGCCAACACGATTCTCGCTTCCATCGCTGACGACGCAAAGCCGCAAGACCTCGCCACGCCTGGTCATATTTTTCCCCTGCGCGCTAGGAAAGGCGGAGTCTTGGTCAGGGCAGGCCAAACCGAGGGTTCGGTCGATCTGGCGCGCCTGGCGGGGCTCAAGCCTGCCGGCGTCATCTGTGAAATTATGAAAGATGACGGGACGATGGCCCGCCAGCCTGACCTGATGAAGTTCGCGCGCAAGCACAAGCTCAAGGTTATTACCGTCGCAGATCTCATTCAGTATCGACTGAACTACGACTACCTTGTTTATCGAGTGGCCTCGGCGAGTCTGCCAACCCGAGTTGGGGGGGAGTTTAAGGCAATAGTCTATAATACTCATGTGGATGAGAGCGAGCATCTCGCTTTAACAAAGGGGGAGATTTCGCCGAAGGAAGAAACCCTGGTTCGAGTGCACACCAAGTACGTACCGGGCGATGTTTTCGGCTTCGAGTTCTTGAATACCGGTGAGATCATTCAGCGCTCCATGGAATTGATCACGAAGGAGGGCAAAGGCGTGATCCTCTATTTGCAGCCCGTCAATAGAGGACTACGGCCGACGATGGTAACCTATCCAAGAGTAGAAGGAAAACAACAGAAGGATACGAATCCTTCGTTTGTTTACCGGGCGGATTTCAAGGAATACGGCATCGGCGCGCAGATTCTGCGCGATCTCGGCGTGCGCAAAATGCGCTTGCTCACCAATAATCGCAAACACTTGGTCGGGTTGCGGGGTTATGGGTTGGAAGTAACGTCTTTAGTGCCGATCCCTCGGGACAATCCGTTGCGCCAAGCCGGCAAACAAAAGCCTAGGAAAGCTAGACACGCCTGAGTTAAGAATCGGTCGCGGGTAGAAGAGGGTAGGAATCATGCCGATTTATGAGTATCACTGCCGTGGTTGCCGACGTACGTTTGAACAAATTGTTCTTTCCAAGCGAGAGAAAGTAAGCTGCCCGAAATGCAATAGCAAGCGGGTTGAAAAGCAGCTTTCGGTATTCAGCGCACCGGCAACGCAGTCCGAGAAAACCGCCTCTGCGGGCGGTTGTGCTTGTAACCCACAAACGTGCGGCTGCCATTAAGTCGGTGGACGCGGTTTGAGATAGCGAGGGAGGTCGAGTCTGATTTTTTTGAGCGCTTCCCCGATGTTGGCGAAGAGCCTCTCCTCCACCAACTGGCCATTAACCCAATAGTCGAGCGAGGGTGCGTCGGTAAAATTGATATCGACGTAACGCTCGCCTATCGGTTCGCCATGAATCAGGACGCGAACCGAGTATCCGGCGTCAATGACGAGTCCGCGGCCGCCAGCCGGTAGCGGTAGCGCGTTCTTGATCTTGGTTAGCTTGTCTGGCGGGTAAGTTCCGACATCCATGGAAAAATAACCCCAGGCACCTGGTGCGACAGAAACTTCCTTGAGTAAGCGGGGGTTGATGTCGACCAGATTCTTGGCCGCCTGCTCCTGATTGTAACCCTTTAGCAGGTCGTAGGCCCATTTTTCGACGATGCCCCTTCGAACGGGGGCAACTGGTTTATCCCGGTCCTTAAGCGGTCCGCGATCCACCCACCACTTGGTTTCTTCCAAAGTCGTCGTCTTTTCGTCCGCCATATCACCCTAACTGAAGCCAATCGCGACCTACGCACGCGGCCAGTAGCTGTTTAAGCTCTAGCGATGCGTGGCAACGAGTAAAATGTAGCTCAACTTAGTCCCGGATAAAACCTCTCAGGTACTTAAGCCGACAGAGAACTGAGATTGGGGGATTGCAGATCACCGCGTCAATCCGTGTCCTTCGACTTAGGATGAGCGGTCTCGAACCCGAGGGGGAGTTGCATTTTTGACACTCGGGGCGCAAGCGGCAGTGTATTGTGACACGGTCTGACTTTGGGTTGTTTCTTCAGCCTAGCCCCGCGTCGCCTTCTTTCTTCCTTGAATCGCTTTCCAAACCTTCTCAGGGGTCAGTGGCAAGTCATACATACGGACACCGATGGCGTCATAAATAGCATTGGCATAGCAGCCCATGGTCGGGAGAGTGGCGCCTTCGCCCACCTCTTTCACTCCCCACGGACCGGCGGGCTCATAGCTATCGACCAGTTCCGAGGTGACGTGAGGCACATCCAGAGCCGTCGGCACGCGGTACTCGGCCAGATTGGCGTTTAAAGGCTTGCCTTTGTCATCGAACACGACTTGCTCGTACATGGCCTCGCCCATGCCCATAAATAGAGCGCCCTCGACCTGGGCATGCAGCAGACTCGGATTGATCACAGTGCCGCAGTCGTGGACATCCCACACGTCGGTCACCATCACCTGTCCGGTCTCCTCATCGACTTCCACCTGGCTAATCTGGGCGGCGAAGCTATAGGCTGGGGACGTGCCGACTGCTGCCCCCTTGAATTTGCCCCCCAGTTTTGGAGGCGTGTAACTCCCCTTTCCTACCAACGGTCCCTTACGGATGAAAAACTCGTTAGCAACGTTCTCGAAAGCCAGCATCTTGTCCGGGCTGCCTTTGACAAATACCACGCGCCTATCGATATCTATGTCCGCTACGTTGGCTTCGAGCATCTCGGCTGCCAGTTCAAGGATCTGGCGCCGAATTTCGTCGCCGGCCTCTTTAACCGCGTGGCCGGACATGAGTGTCTGGCGGCTGGCATACGCTCCAAAATCGTGCGGTGTGGTCTCGGTGTCGGCCGACATAATGCGCACATCCTCATAGTTGATTCCGATGGCTTCGGCCGCCATCTGTGCCAGGATGGTATCGGACCCCTGGCCGATATCCACCGCTCCAATATAAAGCGTCACCGTGTCGCCCTGCTCGCTGACCTTGATCACGGCCGATGCGTGGGGTAGCCGGGTTCTATAAATGGGATAACCCGCCCCGGTCAAGAAGCCGCCACATCCTATACCAATGCCTTGCCCCGTCGGGAGCTTGCCCTTTTTCGTCGCCCAACCGGAAATCTCCTTAGCCTTGTCCAGGCAAGCCGTAAACTCACAGGAGTTGACCTTTAAGTCGTTAAGCGTCGTGGTATTCGGTCGTCGCGCATTGACCTTGCGTATGGCGATGGGGTCCATTCCCAGGTCTTTGGCGATCATGTCCAGTTGGCTCTCGAAGGCAAAGCGTGGCTGCGGAACCCCATGACCCCGTTGGGCGGCGCACGAAGGCAGATTGGTATGCACCCGGAAGCAATCGAATTTGAAGTGATCGAACTCGTAGATGAGCGGCAGCATGGCCCCCGCATAATACGCCGAAGCGATGCCCAGGCTGGTGTATGACCCCCCATCGATGATGTACTTGCCATGCACGCCGAGAATTTTGCCCTCTTTCGAAACGCCGGTGGTGAGTTCGATGTGCTGGGCATGCCGCCCCCGGTTATGAAAGAACACTTCTTTGCGGTCGAATACGATCCTCACCGGTCGGCCGGTTTTCATTGCCAGTGCGGCGCCAACGTACTCGGCCGCCGAGGGCTCTAGCTTGCCGCCAAAACCGCCGCCAACGAAGGTTTTGATCACGCGAACGTCGCCCATTTTTAGCCCGAATACCCGAGCAATGTGATACTGAAAGTAATGCGGTGATTGGGTGCTTGACCAAATGGTGAGTTTGCCGTTTTCCCACTTGCTGATCGCCGCGTGAGGCTCCATGGGAACATGCGTGGCCCGATTCCCGTGGAAATAATCCGTTCGTACCACATGGCTTTCGCGCAAGGCTTTTTCCACATCGCCAAAGTTCTGATGAATCTCTACGCTGATGTTGCGCTCGTACTGCGGATGTATTTGCGGTTGCTCTTCATCCATCGCCCTGAGAGGGTCGAGAACGGCCGGCAGAACCTCATATTCAACCTCGATCAAGTTCAGTGCCTTGACCGCGGTCTCTTCGTCCACCGCCGCTACGGCTGCAACCTTGTCACCGACCTGCAGCACTTTTTCGATCGCGAGTATGGTCTCGTCGTAGCGCGCCGGGGAAATGCCGTAAAAAGTCGACGGAACGTCCTTACCCGTAATTACGGCCTCGACACCCTGAAGCTGCTTTGCCTTGGAGGTGTCAATATTGAGGATCCGCGCGTGGGCGTGGGGACTGCGCAGAATTTTACCGATAAGCATGCCGGGCACCTTCAAATCGCCTGTGTATTTCGCCCGGCCGGTCACTTTTTCGCGCGCGTCGATTTTGGGGACGCTCTTGCCAATGACAGAAAACTCTTTCGTGATTGCTTGGCTCATGCTTCACCGTCCTCTTGGGTCAACCGTTGGCTTCAGCGGCAGCCAGGATCGCCTTGACAATTCTCACATAGCCGGTGCAGCGACAAATATTGCCGCCGATAGCTTCGCGGACGTCGCGCTCGGTGGGATGCGGGTTGCGCGCCAGCAGCGCTTTGCCAGAGAGAATCATCCCGGGCGTGCAGTAGCCGCACTGGACGGCGGTGTGGTTAATAAACTCCTCTTGCAACCGGTCCAGCTTGCCGTCCTTTTCCAATCCCTCGATGGTGGTGATAGAGCGGCCATCGGCCTCGACGGCCAAGACCAGGCACGAGTTAACGCTTTTGCCATCCATGAGCACCGTGCACGCGCCACAGTCACCCAGTTCGCAACCTTTCTTGGTTCCCGTGTAGTCGAGCTCCTCACGGAGGAGATCTAGCAGCGTCGCATTAGCCTTAACGAGCGCCGCATGCTCCCGGCCGTTGACCGTCACGTTCACGACATGAAGTTTGCCTTTTTTCATCACCGTCACCACAAATATACCTCCCGTAAGCTCAAACGTGGCCCTTTTCTATCGCTGCTTTCAGCGAGCGCCTAGTGAGCACGTTGACGAGATTGCGCCGATATTCGATGCTGCCCCGGATATCGGTGATGGGTTTTGATTCCTCCGCCGCAACTTTTCCCGCTTCGTCAATCAGTTCCTGACTGATCTTGTTGCCACGCAGCACATTTTCGGCCTGACGGGCTCGCAGCGGGGTCGGCGCCACGGCGCCTAGGACAATGCGGGCATCCTGGCAGGTGCCCTGGCTGACTGTAACGCTGCTGGCCACACCCGCCACCGCCAGGGCTCCGGCGCGACGCAGTCCGAACTTGATGTAGTTGCTGCCGGTTGTCGGCTGATCCGGGATGATGATCTCCGTCAGTATCTCGCCGTTTCCAAGGATGGTCTTGCCGGGCCCAAGGAAAAACTCTTCCAGCGCAACGGTTTTTTCCCCGTTGGGTCCGACAATCCGGACCTTAGCATCAAGAGCAATGAGGATGGGTGGCAAATCTGCCGATGGCACGGCATTCACCAGATTGCCGCCGGCGGTGCCGATGTTTCTAATTTGATCGGCTGCCATGCTGTGGGCTGCCTCGCACACAGAGCGGTACTTCTCTTGTAAAATGCTATTCGTCATCACCTCATTGTGAGTCGCTAGAGCTCCGATGATGACGCCCGTGCGTTCCTGGTATCGGATCGCCTTGAGGGTATCCAAGTTTTTCAGCGAAACGAGATAGGCAGGTTGCATCAGCCCGTCTTTCATTTTCACCAAGAGGTCGCTTCCCCCGGCAAGGACTTTCGCGCTGTCGCCGTACTGGGCCAGTAGGGCACAAGCTTCTGGTAAAGTCTGCGGTGATAGATATTCAAATTCAGGTATGATCATAAGCGGCCTCCTGGCTTACGCTTGCTATGATTGCACGGGAACCCCCGAGGCAAACCGGACAAGTTTTTTCAGGGCTTCGAGCAAAGAGCCAATGGAAAAACGCTGACATGCCAGAAACCCCAGTTCCGCTCCCCGCTGCCACCGTGGCTCATGTGGGCTCATTCTTGGCTCTTTTCGCAAAAACCGATTGTCGCCAGGAAATCAGCAAGAAAGGTGCCAAGGCTCTTTATCTCTCCGAATGCGAAATGGCTACTGAAATTCGCCTTCTTCCCATCGAGAGGGGTGGAAAAGCGACCCCTCAAAAATGGGTATTCCATGAGTTAGGAAAACAAAAGACGAAGGATTCCGATTAGCAGGAAGACATACTGGCCGAATCCTCGAAAGGACCATGGGTTAGCAACCTGTCTGCCGGGGCCAGGGAAGCGTGCTTCTAAGTCAAATCCCTTGCGTGATTCGCCTGATTTAACCTGCAATCACAAAAATATTTGAGTTCGTGATGCTCATGGTTTTCATGGGCCTCACGGGCCGCAGGCGGGTACGCAACGGACACCAATCCCCAAAACCCTTGGACCCTGACTGATGTTGAGTCGCCAGGGGACGTTCACAGTTTCAAGGAAGTTGAAAAATCGTTTGCCTTTTATCTATTTCTTTTCGGCGGGCAAGAATTTTTTGAAGACTAGATCATTATGCTCACCGATCAGCGGCGCAGGGCGATCGATTTTAGACGGCGTCTTTGAAAGAATAAAAGGTGGCCCTTCCGCGTGGCATCTGCCAATTTCCGGATGATCCAAGGGCACCCAGAAGCTTCGGTGTCTTAACTGCGGATCGGCAAAAAGGCCCTCAAGCGTTTGAACGATGCC
>JBFJTQ010000100.1:0-7391 GCA_041625275.1 Binatia bacterium
CAGAGGCGCGTTGGGATTGTAACTATCAATGATCTCTGCGATGGAGCGCGTCATGTTCAACCGAATTTGCTTCTAATCCGCATTAAACGCATCTGAGGTCCGTCGACGAATAGATCCGGTTAGTACGCAGTCCTATCCGTTTTCTCGCGCCAAATCTCCATCAGACAAAGGGCCTGCTCCCGGCCGCAATGGCGCATCTCCAGACTGCGGCGATCCAAGGGGCGCGAAACCTCATCGTAAATCCACGCGTCGGAGAAGCCCATCGCTGCGGCGTCGGCTCGTGTCAGGGCGTAAATGATTGTTTCCACCCGCGCCCAGTAGCTGGCAGCGAGGCACATGGGGCAGGGCTCGCAGGTCGTGTAAAGGACGCAGTTGGTCAAATGAAACGAGCCGAGACGATCGGCCGCCGCGCGGATGGCGACGATCTCGGCATGGGCCGTCGGATCCTTGGTCGAAAGCACCTGGTTGTATCCCTGCCCGACAATTTGCCCGTCATTGACGATGATCGCGCCAAACGGCCCTCCCTCGTTGCTGTCAACGCCGGTGCGCGCCAGTTCGACGGCTGCCCGCATGAACGCGAGTTCCTTGCCGTAATCTTGTTCTTCTTCGTTCATGCACGTGAGCATAGCGAAGTGTGCCGTAGAATTGAAGAGTGAGCTTAGTCTGACATGGGGCCTGCCTTGCGCTGAGAGTTCACCGCAAGCGAGCACAGACGTCTCTCTCCGCCCGCGCCCGCTTGCGATGCAGACATCGGGGTGGCTTGACAGGGCTCCGAGGGCCTGTCTATTAATGCTCTACCATGCCAGTCAAAGACGGAACGCTGGGGCACATCGTTCTTAATGTCCGCAATTTGAAGAAGTCGGAGCAGTTTTACCGCACTGTCTTGGGAATGAAAATTTCGGCGCGCAATCGGCGCACGAAGATGACGTTTCTGAGTTTCGGCCGCGAGCACCACGACATCGCCCTGATGGAACTGCCGCACGGGACGAAACATGTCAGCGGGAAGGGTATTCAGAAACTGCATCACTTCTGCGTCTACGCAAAGACTCCCGAGGATGTTGACGCCCTGTATCCGATCCTCAAGCGGCGGAAAATTCGAATTGTGAGCGGGCCGGAAATTTTGGCAGTCGCGCGCAACCGGTCAGTTGCGTTCTTGGACCCCGACGGCAATCGCGTTGAAGTCGCTTGCAACGCCAACAAGTTCGGATTCAAACCGACAAGATATTCGTAGTTCGGATTGTTCGCAGCGGATAGCCGTCGAGAAGCAAGCCCTTTTTCCTCGTACGGGCAAACCGAGGTGACATGATGGAACCGCTAAGCACCTATCACTTGAAGCGTTGGGTGGATAAAAACAAGGATTATTTCAACCCGCCGCTCAGGACCAACAAGCTCCTCGTTAAGCACAAGGATTTCCTCGTCATGATCCTGCGCGGGCCTAACTCACGGCTCGATTTTCATATTGAGCCGGGTGACGAGTTTTTTTACCAGTTGGAAGGCGACATGGAGCTGCATCTCAAGCCGGAGGGGGAACGCCGAGAGGTCGTGAGGATCAGGGAAGGGGAGATCTTCCTGTGTCCGGGCGGGCTCGCCCACTCTCCGCGGCGCCCTGAAAATTCTTGGGGCCTCGTTATCGAGCGTCAGCGGCGCACAGAGGAAAAAGAAGAGTTCGCGTGGTTCTGCGAGAGATGCGACGCGCTGGTGCTGTCGCGAACTGTGAATCAGGGGGACATCCCCGCTCAAGTCAAGGCCGTTTACCAGGAGTTCAACGACAATGAGAACCTTCGCACCTGCCGCGGCTGCGGCTATGTTTTTCCGCAGACACCGATGGCAGAGCGGCTGCCATTCTTGCACGGCAACACTTAAGGGTTTTCTAGTTCCGTCAAAGAGTACACTGCCCAGTGTCTATCATTCAGGTTTACCCTCCTCCGCATAAAACCACCGGCTATACCGTGGGGCTCACTGCAGCACCCTCTATTTGTTTTGTGTGCGCCGTTGGCGGATAGCGCCCCGCGTCGGAGACGGGCAGGCGCGTTTGTACATAAACTTGCAAACGAGCCGAGAGCGCTGGGTGCTTTCAACAAAAATTTGTTTGTGGGACACTCGTGGTACCGAAGTCGCCGCGCACCAACGTGATGAGAGCGGGGTTTTAATCTCTATTCTCAGGAGGATCGAGTGATGAGCGAAGAGCTAGCAGTTGATCCGGGCGTCTTGCGCGATGAAGTCAAAAAGAAATACAGGGACGTCGCCTGCAATCCAGGAGGAGAGTATCACTTCCACACGGGGAGGCCGCTTGCAAGGCGCCTCGGTTACGATCCAGCGTTGGTCGACTCGTTGCCGGATATGGCCGTTGAGTCGTTCGCCGGGGTGGCAAACCCGTTTTCGCTGCGGACCCTCGAACCGGGGGAGAAGGTTATCGATGCGGGATCCGGAGGCGGGTTTGATGGGTTTATCGCTGCCCGCCAAGTAGGTCAGGAGGGCCGAGTGGTCGGTGTGGACATGCTTCCGGAAATGCTGGAGAAATCTCGCAAGGCCGCTGAGCTCATGGGTCTCAAGAATGTGGAGTTTCGTGAAGGACTTCTAGAAGAGATACCGGTTCCGGACGGCTGGGCCGACGTGGTCGTAAGCAACGGGGTCATCAACCTCTGCGCCGACAAAAAGCGCGTCTTCGCCGAGCTATGGCGGGTTTTGCGGCCCGGGGGAAAGCTGCAGTTCGGCGATATTGCCAACGGCAAAGAGGTGCCCGAGGCTGCAGTGAGAAATATCGATCTATGGACGGCTTGAATCGCCGGCGGCCTTCCGTGCGAAGGCTGGCGGGCGATGATCCGAGAGACAGGGTTTGTCGACATAGAAATCAGCCAACCGTGGGATACGTTTGGGGGAGCAAGGGGAGAAAATAATGCCAGGCGCTTCGAGGTTTACGGCTATACGTTCCTGGCGCACAAGCCCGGATGACGGCCGATGCAAAGCGCACTGAATCATGCGGGTAAAGCAATCTGGATGGGGCCCAAGCTGTCAGCTTGACTAAGGCGCCGATGATGCCTTGTCAGTTTCTCAAAACCGGACTCATAGAAAGCATGCGCCGCCGTCAACGGCGATGGTCTGACCCGTCATAAAATCGCTCAGCGGGGAGGAAAGGAATAAAACCGCGCCGACCAGGTCCTGCGGCATCTGGACGCGCTTCAACGCGCGGTCTCCCAGGCGCGCGGAACGCATCTTGATGATGTCCTCGCTGGGATTCTCTTCCGACAAGGTGGAGCCGGGGGCGATGGCGTTGACATTGATGTTATCTTCGCCGACTTCGCGGGCGAGAGTGCGGGTGAAGCCGACAACTCCGGCTTTGGATGTCACGTAGTGAATTCGACCGGGGCTTCCGTGCAGCCAGGTCCCCGACGAGATGTTAACGATTTTCCCTGACTTTTGTTTGCGCAGTGTCGGCAGCACCGCCCGGCAGCAGAAGAACAGCCCTTTTAGATTTACGGACATCATACGATCCCACTCCGTGGGATCGAGCGTTTCAATGCCGCCCCGGTTCATGGGAATGGTGGCAAAAATGGCGGCATTGTTGACGAGAATATCGATGCGCCCATATTGATCGAGGACCGTCTTGGCCATCATTTTCGTTGATTGTTCGTCGGCGACATCGACCTTCAGGCTTATCGACTTCGCGTCTGTCTGCGCGTTGACTTCCTTGGCGACCTTTGCCGCCGCCGGCTCATCGATATCGGCGACCACGACCCGAGCGCCGGCGGCGCCAAAACCTACGCAGTAGGCTCGGCCAATGCCGTGTCCGCCTCCGGTCACGATTGCCACTTTATCTTTCAGGCCATCGATCATTGGACTCTCCCATCTTCTTAATCGGGCTTTGCACGATTCCTTTAGCCCGGCAAGCTATTACTATTGTTTCTGCAACCAACTGTCAAATACACGAGTCCCAATTACTGGAGCGGGCCCGCCGATGGATTTGTAATCGTTTCACGCAGACGGTGAACGACGCGCCGGTTTAACATCGGGTGTATCAATCCCAGCGCTTAGAGGCTCGTTAATTGTTAGCCAGGAGAAAAGATTGTATACAAGAGGATAATGTGCAGGCATCGCGCCGGTGAAAGGCCGGCGATTTTTTTTCGGGAATCATGTGACAAATGAACGAGGAACATGGCTCTGGGGTGACGACGCCTTTCGGCGGTCGACTTGGCGATGAAAGACCGTCCCAGAATTTATCTCTTGAGCAGCGGGCACGGCTACTCGAGTTGATTCATGATCCCGTGCTGGTCTCTGATTTCGGCGGGGCAATCGTCTATTGGAACCAGGCGGCGGTAGAACTGTTCGGCTATAGCCCCGAGGAGGCTCTGGGTCGGCATGGGCACGATCTTCTGCGAACCGAAGCTTCGATCCCGCATGAAGCGATTGAGGCGGCGCTGGCGCGCGAGGGGTTCTGGGTCGGCGAATTGACCCAGACGGCACGGAATGGACAACGAATCGTCGTCGAAAGCCGGCGGCAGGTTCTAGTAGAGCCCGACGGCGGGCGCCTCGTGCTCGAGACCAACCGGGATATCACGAAGCGCAAGCAAGCGGAGGCCAAGCTCAGCGAAGGCGAGGAGCGCCTGCGCCTAGCCTTAACGGCAGCCAATCAGGGGCTTTACGATCTCGATTTGACGACCGGCGAGGCCAAGGTCACGCCCGAATACGCGGTGATGCTGGGTTACGACCCGGCGACCTTCGAGGAGACGAATGCGCGCTGGCGCGACCGGCTCCATCCCGACGATCGGCAAAAAATATACGGTGCCTACGAGGCCTACATCCGGGGAGAAATTCCTGGCTACGAGGTGGAATTTCGGCAACGCACGAAATCCGGCGATTGGAAGTGGATCCTCTCCATCGGGAGCATCATGAGCCGCGATGCGGAAGGCCGGCCCCTGCGCATGCTCGGCACGCACACCGATATCACCGAGCGCAAACAAACCGATGAGAAATTACGCGAGAGCGAGCGCAGGTTTCATGCAATATACGACGAGGCTTTCGAGTTCATTGGCTTGCTGACGCCTGACGGGACGCTCGTCGACGCGAACAAAACAGCATTGGATTTTATCGGCTGCGTACCCGGGGATGTCGTTGGCAAACCATTCTGGGAAACACCCTGGTGGGACGCGTCGGTCGGGCAGCAGGAGCGTCTCAAGGTCGCCATCGCCGAGGCCGCCCAGGGTCGCTTTGTGCGTTTCGAAGGCGAGCACCGAGGCCGCGACGGGACCCTTGAAACGGTTGATTTCTCACTCACGCCGGTCAGGGATGATAGCGGGCAGGTTACACTCCTCATCCCGGAGGGGCGCCGTATTACTGAACTCAAGCGCGCACAGGAGGCCCTGCGCGAGGCCGATTGCCGCAAAGACGAATTCCTGGCTAAACTCTCTCACGAGCTGCGCAACCCGCTTGCACCCATCCGCCACGGATTGGAAATCCTGAACAGCAAGACCCCTCCAGAACCCATGTGGCAATGGGCGCGTGACGTGATCGGGCGGCAAGTCAGGCAGTTGGCGCGATTGCTCGATGATCTGCTCGATGTCAGCCGCATCACGCGTAACAAACTGGAACTCCGTCGCGAACATGTGGATTTGGCGAAAATCGTGGAGGCGGCTCTGGAAACCAGCCGTCCGCTTATCGAGCAGTTCGACCACCGGCTGACGGTTGCGTTGCCGCCGGATTCGCTCATCGTCAATGCCGACCCGACGCGCCTGGCTCAGGTGTTTTCTAATCTGCTCAACAACGCAGCGAAATATACCTCCCGCGGGGGGCTGATCGGATTGACCGTCGAGCGGCGCGGCAACGAGGTTGTCGTCAAGGTCAGGGATAACGGAACGGGCATAGCCGCCGATATATTGCCGCTCATTTTTGAGCCGTTCGTTCAAGCGGACCCGAACTCCGAGGGGGCGCAAGGAAGTTTGGGCATCGGTCTCACGCTTGTCAAACAACTAGTGGAAATGCATGACGGCCGCGTCGAAGCGAGCAGCCAGGGCGTCGGCAAGGGTAGCGAGTTTGCCGTTTTCCTCCCTGCCGTTAAACGAATGGAGCCGGCACCGCTGAGCCCTCCCCCTAGTCCTGTTGCGGCGAAGGCGCGACGGTGCCGCGTTTTGGTCGTGGATGACCGCAGAGACGCTGCCGACACTCTCGGCGCTCTCCTTGAACTTGAGGGCCACGATGTTCGCATCGTCTATGATGGTGTGGAGGCGGTGAAGACTGCGCTGGAATACGAGCCCGAGGCGGTCTTGCTCGACATCGGCTTGCCGCAACTGGATGGTTTTGAAGCCGCCCGCAGGATACGGGAACAGACCAAAGACCGCTCCGTCCTCCTGATTGCGTTTTCGGGGTGGGGACAGAGGGAATACGTTGAACGCGCCAAGGAAATAGGCTTCGACCACTACCTGACGAAGCCGGTCGAGTTCGCCGAGTTGCGGAGATTGCTGTCGGAGCTGTGCCGACCGTGAATTTGATTGGAGCGGGCTCGCCGGCGGAAAGGTTGCTATCGGCCTGGTTCTTCGTCAAGTCCGTTGCGCGTACGGTTACTGAGCTTGCATCGATCGATGTCCTAATTCCCAGCACGAGGAAATTTGCCAGCAAAGGATTCGGATGTGTCCTCCAGAGCGAGGCGTGCTAAAGTGCTCTAAACTGGCGAGGGATAATGGTGCTCTGTAGAGCAGCCCGGATACTTTCGGCCACGCTCATTTTTTGTTCAATCATTATTTCTTTCGGAGCCGATGTTGGCTTTGCTCAGAAAGACCTCCGCAATGCTAATCCCCCAGGGGCACCGCCTGAGTTCGCGGGCGTCAAGAGTCTCGATGAAGGCGACGAAGCTTTTGTCAAAGACGCCATCGTTAAGTTTGGCGACCGTCGGGCAGCGAGTCGCGCCCTGGCGCTGGAGGGTTGGATATTCATGAGAGACGCTAACGTGGAATTGGCGCTGCGGCGCTTCAACCAGTCGCGGCTGTTGAATTCCAGAAACTATCAAGCCTACTGGGGATACGGAGCGATTCTAAGTGCGCAGGGAAAATTGTCCGAAGCGATCGAGCAGCTCGAGATAGCCAGAGAACTGATCGATGAACCGGATGAACGAGTTTCTTTGTTGTCCGATATGGGATCCGTCTATTCAGAATACGCAGCACGGCTTTCAAGAGAAAGGGAGCTAGAGCGCGCGGGAGGTTTCGTGAATGCCAATCAGCGCTTTGCGGAGAGTCTGGAAATCGACGCCCACTACGCGAGGAGTTGGAGGGAATGGGCCATGTCTCTGTATCAACAGGAAAGATTTTCGGAGGCCTGGATCAAAGCGCAGCGCGCCCTTGAGCTAAAAGCGGAGCCATTCCCTGGTGATTTCTTGAATTCACTGCGGCAGAAGATGTCCAACA
>JBFJTQ010000101.1:0-7374 GCA_041625275.1 Binatia bacterium
CGGTCCTCAAAGCCGACAGCGCCGCCGATGTGCTAAAAGAAAAAGGCATCGATGTCGAGATCGTCGATCTCCGTTCGCTTGCGCCCTTGGACAAGGAGACGATTCTTCGGTCCGTGGCAAAGACCCGGAGGGCCCTGGTGCTCGATGAAGGACCCATGATCGGCGGCATGTCGGCGGAAATCGCCGCGCTGATTCAGGAAAACCTTTTTTCCGATCTGAAATGCCCTGTGGTTCGCGTTGCGGCTCAGCCGATTCCGCCACCGCACAGTCCGCCGCTTGTTGACGCGATGATTCCAGACGTCGATCAAATCGTTTCGACCGTCATGCGTTTGGCCGAAGGCGGGAAGATTTCCTAAGAGAAGTCGTGAGTATTCTCTCTACCGGCTGCCTTCGCCGAAGCTCGAACGGAGATATGCGAGCTTCGCGGCCTTATCACCCTTTCCAGTGGATTCGAGCGGGTAGAAGTTTCAACCCGACCAAGGGGGCGGAGGAGCCGAATTTAAGCTCCTGATTTAGAGCCCCTTTCAACCCGGATTCCGCTGTTGAGATTGACGACCTGTGCCGAACGAGGGACGAGCCCGGAGCGGCGAAGGCATAAAAACGGACAATTTCAATGCTCATTGTGGTGCTTGGCTTCTTGTCGCCTCTTACCTCGATGTGCAACTCCATTCACCGCAGCTCGCAGGAAACTTCAAGGTACAGGCCCGTTGCCTTCGCAGCGGAGGGTTCGTTTCTCGATTGTCTCCAAAGTCTGAACTGCGGAATCCGGGTTCAATAGCTAATCTGGTTCCGGACCAGTCCCGCGGGGCGTGGCTAAGGGGTTGCGAGGCGTTGATCCATAGACCTCGAATGGGAGCCGATGCTGCGAGTGGATTCTTAGATGCACTCGATCAGGAGAAGAGAGAGCGGCCGTCGAAAGGAACGTATCCCGGCGGTCCGATTTTGGAAATGCATCGCACTCACGCTGCCGCCGAAAAGGCAGAAATGGGTGCGGTGTCCATTTAGAATTGACGCCTTCGTGTGGTAGTGTTAGCCTCATCCGGCATTTCCTTCCTCTGGGGTTTCGGTGAGAATCGGAAACATAACCATTTGGCCTACGCCTCTTTGTGCCGCGAGCCTCACGACACGTTTTGCCGTCCACAGCTTTATTTGTATTGGCATCATGACCGTGGTGCTGTGGATGATCGTTTCCAACTATCTCATTAATTCGATCCTGGAACGCGAGTGGAAGACTACGGCTCAGTGGGTCAGGGCCGATGTCATGAATTATCTCGTGGCTGACGACTTCAGGACCGAGGATCGAACATCTACCGCCCAGAAGTTCGAGTTGGTGCGGCGACATTTGACTCTCCTTCCCGACATTATCAGGTTCAAGGTTTACAACCCTCAGGGTGTGGTAATCTGGTCGGACGATAAGCGCCTGGTCGGCCAGTCTTTTGCCGATAACCAAGAGCTTCAGAAAGCTGTGGGGGGGAAAGTTGTTGCGGATATCAGTTTCTTGGACAAGAAGGAGAATGTTTTCGAACACGGTTCTTACGAAAGAGCCGTGGAGGTCTATGTACCCGTCTATGCGGCTGACGGCGAGGAGCTCCTCGGCGTGGTTGAAACTTACAAACGTGCCGACTCTATATACGAGGACATACGAAAAGCAAGAATCCTTGTGCTGCTCGGCGCCGTGGGCGGCGGATTGCTTCTGTACATTTCTTTGTTCGCCATTGTGCGGCAGGCGGCGCGCAAAATCGATGAGCAACAGCAGAATCTCTTAAAAATGCATACGGAGCTCGTGGCCTCGCAACGCATGGCGGCCGTCGGCGAGGTAACGGCGGCGGTGGCCCATGGCATTGGCAACCCTCTTTCTTCCATCAGGGCCGCGGCCCAGGTCGCAAAGCTCGACGGCGCGGCACATGTCGGGTGTCAGGAGTGGGAAACGACTCAACGTGCCTTTCAAAACATCATCGAACAGGTAGACCGTGTGCAGAGACGCATGCAAGGCCTGCTCAATTTTGCTCGGCCGCTCGAACCGTGTCACGGGCCAGTCGAGGTCAATATGCTTCTCCGGGATGTCGCGGAAACTCTGCGCTCGCGTTTCGAGAAGGCGCAGGTGGCATTGCACTTGGACTTAGCCCAGAACCTGCCGCAACCGATGCTTGATCCGAATCATATGGAGCAGGTCTTCATGGGGCTTATGACCAATGCGCTGGAAGCCACGCCGAGCGGAGGTCACGTGATGATTAGGACGAGAGTCGGCAATAATGGAGGCGGCAGAGCTGTTTGCGTTTCCATCGAGGATAGCGGGGAGGGGATTCCCGTCGAGAATCGTAAGCGGGTGTTCGAGCCGTTTTTCACCACGAAACCGCACGGTACCGGCATAGGTTTGCCGATAGCCAAGAAACTTTTGGAGAGAAACGGCGGCGCCATTGCCATTGCGGACGGCTCGAAGGGTGGCGCGAGGGTCGATGTGACGCTTTCGATAAGCAACTCGAAGTGAGAAGTTTATGACCAATACGGTGTTAGTTGTAGACGATGAACAAGTCCTCGCGGAAGCCATGGGCAAATACCTAGGCCGTCACGGGTATGTAGTGAACGTCAAGTTTTCCGGTGAAGAAGCGCTCGAACTCATTGATCGGGAACCTCCAGACATCGTCGTTCTTGATTATCGTCTTCCTCGAATGGACGGCCTTGAAGTCCTGCGTAGAATCAAGGTAATGCGTCCGGCTGTCGAGGTCGTCATGCTCACGGCCCACGGTTCTTTAGAAGGCGCCGTGGAAGCCATGAAAAGCGGGGCGCACGATTATCTGGGCAAACCCATAGACCTCGAGGAGCTACGCCTCGTTGTTGCCAAGACCCTGCAATCTCTGCGTCAAGTGCGGGAATTGGATTATCTGCGCTCGCGCATCGACAAAGAAAATCCGATGCGCGAGATTATCGGGCGGTCGGATCGAATCCTTGAGGTCAAGAAACTGATCGAGCAAATTGCCGCCATCGAAGTGACCTCGGGAAGAGAGGCTCCGGCCATTTTGGTTCGGGGGGAGACCGGAACGGGAAAGGAGTTGGTCGCGAGAGCGATTCACGCCAAAAGCGCCCGCACCAAGGCGCCGTTCGTCGAAATCAATTGCGCAGCCATCCCGGCAAATCTCTTGGAAGCTGAACTTTTTGGCTATGAGAAAGGGGCTTTCACGGACGCAAAGGCGGCCAAGGTCGGACTTTTTGAGGCAGCCGATAGCGGCACCATATTCCTCGATGAAATCGGATCGATGGACCTCAATTTGCAAGCAAAGTTGCTGACGGCGATTGAGGAGAGGTCAATCAGGCGATTAGGCAGTATCCAGAGCCGCCACTTCGATGTAATGCTGATTGCCGCGACCAATCAGCCGCTTGAGCGCGCGATTCAAGAACGAAACTTTCGCGAGGACTTATACTATCGCCTTAAGGTTCTCGAAATACGTCTTCCGCCGCTACGCGAACGTGGCGAAGACGCAGTGGTCTTGGCCGACCATTTTGTGCAGCTTCATGCGCGCCGTTACAATCGGGGCGAAAAGAGCCTGAGCGAGTCCGCCCGGACCGCTATCGCTGCGTATCATTGGCCGGGAAATGTCCGAGAGCTAAGCAATGTCCTCGAACGCGCGGTTCTGTTGCAGAGCGGTACGATGATAGGGGCGGCGGATTTGGGATTGAGTCCTGCCGGTTTTCAAGCGCCAGCGGCTGGCTCAATGTCCGATAACGGCACTCTTTCTATCGACCTTTCACGCGGTGTGGTACTCGAGGAGTTGGAAAGAACAATTATTGAAATCATCTTGGCGCGAACGGGTTGGAACCGCACGAAAGCAGCACATTTGTTGGGCATCTCACGCGAGACCCTACGTTATCGCATCGAAAAGCACAATCTCAAAGAGCCCGAGGCCTAAGGGACCCGTGAGATGCACCAGCAGTGAGCCGCTTAACCCGATTCACGAGCGCCCGCAGGGTCGTGGCGAGAAAAAGGGCATCCGAAGGTGTCGTTCAAGTCACCGGTATCATCACATGCCTTCGGTAAGCCGGACGCTCACACAGGCGTTGGTACCAAGCCCTTAGATGTTTTAACTCCGGCCGTTCAATGGGCAAGTTAAACCAACGGTGGGCCCAAATGCCAAGAGGAATGTCGCCGAGCGAAAAAACGTCTCCCCCCAGATACTTGTGCCTTGCAAGCTGAAGATCGACAATTTGCCACGCTTTGCTCGTCCTATCTAAAGCGGTTTTAATTGTGTTCGGGTCGCGTTTGTCTGCGGGGGTACGTATCAGGCCGACGAATAAGGGCACAATAACCGGGTTAAAGGTGGAAAGTTGCCAGTCCATCCAGCGATTCGCGGTAGCCCGGCCCTCGGGCGTATCCGGCAACAACTTCCCCGGCGCGTACTTGTCGACCAAGTAGCGCATGATGCTGTTTGATTCCCATAGGATAAAGTCGCCGTCCTTGAGTGTCGGCACCAGCCCATTCGGATTCATTTCTAGATAGGCCTGGTCCTGATTGCCGCCGAATTTCCCGCCCCAATCAACGCGATCGAAATCCAGGCCGAGCTCGCCGCAGCACCACAACACTTTTTGCACGTTAGATGAATCGGTCCTGCCCCAAATCTTGATCATCTTCTCCTCCATCCCGTTCTAGTGCCTTACGAAGGCTTCTTATCATTGTTTCACTCGAAACAACAGATTGCTGAGGACCCTCAGGGACCGGTCACTACACGGCAAGGCGCCTGTTTGCGGATCTGGCTATTGGGGGCGCCCGACAGGGTTATGCCGCCACTCGGGCCCGGCTGGTCGCCTATGTGAGAAAATTGGCTCCGAGCCCTCACTCCGACTTGAGAAGCGCGGCCAAACCAATTCAAAAGTCTGCGGGAAGTCGATTAGGGCAAAATTTGTTGCTCTTGCCCCTTGACGATTGCATTTGGAAGATTAAATTTCGCCCATTGAGCCTACCCACTAGGCATGTAAACTTATGTTTTATTTCAGGAGGATTTGTTATGGCGACTAAAATTCGTCCCCTACATGATAGGGTGATCGTACGAAGGATCGAGGAGGAGGAAAAGACAAAAGGCGGTATCATCATCCCGGATGCGGCCAAAGAAAAGCCCCAGGAGGGAAAAGTCGTGGCCGTCGGGCCTGGAAGGCACGAGGACGGGAAGGTGATACCTTTAGGCGTAAAAACGGGAGACAAAATACTTTTCGGCAAATACTCTGGCACTGAAATCAAGCTGGACGGCGAGGAACATCTAATCATGCGAGAAGATGACATCCTCGGGGTGATTGAATAAGGAGGGAGTGAAAATGGCTGCTAAAGAAGTTCGTTTTAGTGAGGACGCCCGGGGTAGGGTTCTGCGCGGCGTAAATTTGTTAGCTGATGCGGTGACAGTAACCTTAGGTCCGAAGGGGCGGAATGTTTGCCTGGAGAAATCCTGGGGTGCGCCGACGATTACCAAAGACGGTGTGACAGTGGCGAAAGAAATCCAACTCGAAGACAAATTCGAGAACATGGGCGCTCAAATGGTCAAGGAAGTGGCGAGTAAGACATCCGACGTTGCGGGTGACGGCACGACAACGGCGACAGTTTTATCGCGCGCCATTTTTAGCGAAGGGTTAAAGCTCGTCGCGGCCGGTCATGACCCGATGAGCATCAAACGGGGCATCGACAAAGCGGTCGAAAAAGTGGTGAATGAGCTCAAGTCGTTGTCCAAACCAACCCGTGACAGAGATGAAATTGCCCAGGTTGGGACCATCTCGGCGAACAATGATAGTACCATCGGTGATATTCTGGCCGAGGCGATGGACAAGGTGGGAAAAGAGGGCGTCATTACGGTCGAAGAGGCGAAAGGGTTAGAAACCACCCTGGACCTCGTCGAAGGGATGCGCTTTGATCGCGGCTATCTCTCACCTTATTTTGTGACTGATGCGGAACGAATGGAGTGTGTCTACGAAGATGCTTACATCCTCAACCATGAGAAGAAGATCGCCAGCATGAAAGATCTTCTTCCCGTTCTTGAAAATGTTGCGAAGACGGGCAAGCCGCTGGTTATCATTGCGGAGGAAGTCGAAGGCGAGGCCCTGGCCACCTTGGTCGTAAACAAGATCCGAGGCACGCTGCGTTGTGTCGCCGTCAAAGCCCCCGGCTTTGGGGACCGGCGCAAGGCCATGTTGGAAGATATCGCTATTCTCACTGATGGCAAGATGATCGCCGAGGAACTCGGAATTAAATTGGAAAACGTGACGCTAAAGGACCTCGGCCGTTCCAAACGCATCATCGTTGACAAGGACAATACGACTGTGGTGGAAGGTGCGGGCAAGAAATCTGCGATCGAGGGACGCATCAATCAGATTCGCGCTCAAATTGACGAAACGACGTCGGACTACGATCGCGAAAAATTACAGGAGCGTTTGGCCAAATTAGCTGGCGGCGTCGCGGTTGTGAAGGTGGGGGCGGCCACGGAAATCGAGATGAAGGAAAAGAAGGCGCGCGTCGAAGACGCCCTGCACGCGACTCGGGCGGCGGTTGAGGAAGGCATTGTCCCCGGCGGTGGAGTTGCGCTCATTCGCGCTGCTACGGCGCTTGGAAATCTTCGCGTTGCTGAAGATGAAAAGGTTGGGGTGCGGATCGTCCAGAAGGCGCTCGAAGAACCGCTCCGTTGGATCGCCCAGAATGCAGGAGCTGATGGCTCGGTCGTCCTCGACAAAGTCAAGAACAACAAAGGCGCGTTTGGATTTAATGCCGCCGCGGAAGAATTCGAAGACTTGGTGAAAGCGGGTATTGTCGACCCGACCAAGGTGGTACGCACGGCGCTCCAAAATGCGGCTTCGGTGGCCGGCTTGCTTATTACGACCGAGGCAATGATCGCGGAGAAACCGGAAAAGAAGAAAGAGGCACCGCCAATGCCCCATGGGGACGACTTCTAAGCTCACAGGCCACGGCTGTAAAAAGGGCGCCTGCCGATGCAGGCGCCTTTTTTTTGACAACCGTTGCGAGCGCTTCAGCACAAATGCCCTGTGTCGCTTGAGCTGCAAAGCATTTTCGCGATAAGCGGCGAACGAATGTGTCAGCCCGGGCTTAGAAGTTCGGTGGAGCCAAGTGTTGCGTGCGGCTTGAAAAGGGGAGATCGAATTCCGTCACGAAGATTCTTTGGATTGACGCACCTTGCCAGCGGCAATTTCTCGGAGAGCGGTGACGATCTCTCGGTTATCAGTTTCCAGTAGCGGCCTAGCTCCCTTAAACAGATGCCGCGATCTTTTCGAGGCCAGCAAGACGAGTTCGAATCGATTGGCAACCTTTTGCAGGCAGTCTTCTACAGTGATGCGCGCCATGGTTCCCTCCGAAAGAGGAGGAATACCTGCGGGTTTTCCTCCTCCTCC
>JBFJTQ010000102.1:0-7365 GCA_041625275.1 Binatia bacterium
CGAGGAATCACAAATCACAGATTTCAGATTCGCCGCCATTTGAGATTTGCAATTTGAGATCCCGAAGGTCTGCCTAGCTCACTCCTCTCCCGAGTGACACAGCATCATCGAGTCTCCTCTTGTAAGAAAACCGGGCTAAGTGTGGCGAGATTGGGTTAATGATGGCGCACAGCGATAGTTTTATACCACAAATATTTTACCTTTCCAGGATCTAAGAAAATAAGTTCGGCTGTTTGGCAATATTGACAATCGCACGTTATCCAAGTGCTTTAAATTACTCATGAATTTCTGCTTTGGATGGGGTTATTAATTGGCCCGGCTGTTGCTACTGTACATGGATAGAGATTTCAAAAAATGAGCGCCAGCAGACGGCTACATCGAACTTGTGAATTAAAGGGCTAGCAGCGCCAGGGGAAACCTCTCAGGCTGATACAGTTAAGTGCTTAACGGCGATTAAAGGGGTATTGGGATGAAAGCAGATTATGTTGAGAAATTCATGGACGAGAGCCGATGTGTTGATGACCCTGCGGCGGCCGTGACCGAAAATGGTGTGCCCCTGTCTTCGGTGGTTAGGGGAAGCCGACTCATCGTCACGAATATTCCGGAGGGTCGGGGAAGGACGCAGCTCATACGCTTGGGGATCATGAGAGGCGAAGTCGTTACCTGTGCTGAACGCCTTCCCGGCGGCACGGTCGTGGTGGAAAAGAATCGCCAGGAGGTAGCCATCGGATCGAGCCTGGCGGAGACAATTCTGGTCGATTATGCCTGCGCCGGCTAGTTGGCCCGATCACGAGTTCATAGATGCACGATCACTCAATCACAGCACTGTTTCGGGACCCGAAGACTCCACACATCGAGCAGCACAAACACGCGGGCTTCGAGCTCGCGCCTGACGGGCGCACACGAGTTGTTCTCGTGGGCAATCCCAATGTCGGCAAATCGCTATTCTTCAACTACCTCTCGGGGATGTATGTCGATGTTTCAAACTATCCCGGGACCACCATCGAGTTCACCAAAGGCCGCTTTGGCGACTGCGATGTCTTCGATACTCCGGGTGTCTACGGCATCTCGTCTTTTAGCGATGAAGAGTGTGCGACGCGAGAAATCGTCCTGCAGGGGGACGTCGTTTTGAACATCGTGGATGCCGCGCACCTGGAACGGGATCTTTTCCTTACCCTGCAGTTGATCGACATGGGAAAGAAAGTGGCGGTATTTCTCAATTGCATGGACGAGGTGGAAAAAATCGGTTTGCAGATAGATGCGGATCTCTTGGCACAGCATCTGGGTGTGCCTGTTTTTAAAACCGTTGCCACGAAACAGGTCGGTTTCGATCAAATTGAAAAAGCCATCGAAAAGGCGTGCAGCGGCAAACAAGATCCTGAACTGCATCGTCAGCTTCACGCCGCCTTGAGCGTGACAGGATCGGAGGCCGAGGCGCTTCTCATTTTGGAAGGCGACGAAGCCGTGGCGCAGCGTCATGGCGTGGAGGCGGGAGATCAGCGCGAGAGGATTTACATTGCTCGAAGGAATCGGGTCAATCTAATTATTAACGCGGTTCTGTCGGACAAGAACATTCGTACCCGGTTGAGCACATTGCTGGGGCGATGGGCCATCAACATGTGGACCGGGATTCCCATGGTTATGACCGCGCTTTATCTCGTTTACCTGTTTGTGGGAAAGCTCGTCGCGCAGGACCTGGTAGAACTCACGGAAGGCGAGATCGGTCAGGGACTATGGGAGCCGTGGATTCGGGGCATCTTGGGTCAGTATATGCCGCCAAATTCATGGCTGGGGACGATTCTCGTCGGCGAATTCGGTGTCGCCACCATGACCGTGACTTATTTGCTATTTCTTTTGCTGCCATTGGTGGTCGCGTTCTATCTTTGTCTTGCCGTCATGGAAGACAGCGGTTATTTGCCGCGCCTGGCAACCCTGGTGGACCGCGCTCTGAACGCGATCGGCTTGAACGGCGGCGCAGTCATTCCGCTTATTCTCGGCTTCGGCTGCGTGACGATGGCCACGATAACGACGAGGCTTTTGGGAAACGAACGCGAAAAACGGATCTCGACGGCCATACTGCAGTTTGCTATTCCCTGCTCGGCGCAGCTTGCAGTGGTGACGGCTTTGCTGGCGGGGGCGGGATTCGGCGCAATTCTGACTTACTCGCTGACGATTTTTGCCGCGTTGGTGACTCTTGGTACGGTGATCCATCGGCTGCATCCCGGAACCACGACACCTCTTTTGATTGATTTGCCGCCGATGCGCCTGCCGAGATTGGACAACATCGTGCGCAAGACGGCTTACCGCGCGTATTATTTTATGAAAGAAGCCACGCCATGGTTTTTTGCCGGCGCCTTGGGGGTGGGAATCTTACAGGTCACGGGGTTGCTGGCGTTGTGGCAGGACGGTCTGGCCCCGTTGACGACCGGCTGGTTGCAGCTTCCGCGCGAAGCGGCAAACGCATTTGTGATGGGCATGGTGCGCCGGGATTTCGGCGCAGCGGGCCTTTATGAACTAGCTTTGTCGCCGCATCAAATCGTGGTTGCCTTGGTGACGATAACGCTCTTTACTCCCTGTATCGCATCGTTGATGGTGATGTTGAAGGAGCGCGGGGTGAAAGAAGCGCTGATTGTGTGGCTTGGCACCTGGGTTGCGGCATTCCTCGTCGGCGGTGTGTTGTCACAGATTCTGATATGAACGCCATCGAAAATAAACAGCCCCGCACACTTCGAACATGCCCGGGGTGCGCCTATCAAGTATCGAACCCTTTCACCAAACGCTGCCCCCGCTGCCTGACGGCTCTTCCCGCGCCCGACGCGCTGTGTGGCAATTGCGAGCAATCCTGCGGTTCTCTGTTCTCGTGCCCGCCTGACAGCGATACGAAATCTGCGTAGCACGACTCGTGTCAAAGTGGGGGAGTGATGCCTTCCCAGGCGTTTAATCCCGGATCACGCAGTTGCGGATACGGCGTGTGCCGAGCCTGGGGTGAGCCGGGAGGGGCGAAGACACCGAAGCGCACAAATTCGCAGTCCTTGTTGCGAGTTGGCGAGCGGTCGCCCTGGCCTTGAGGTTGCTACCTTATGCACCGGCCATAGTTGTCCGCTCGGAGGCAGCGACTTATTGTCTTCGCGACGAAAGGGTCACGCCAGGCTCCTCCAGGAACTTTTTACTGCAGAATTTGGGTTAATCCGACGCCCCGGGGTGCTCGGTTGAGCACCCCGGTCCAGGCTCCACGCCAGTCTCGGCCCCTACGCCACCTGCAACTGTGGAAACCTGTTTACTTGAGCCACAGGTTGTTCAGATCGCCGATCTTTGGCAGCAGTCCAAGGGCGATTCCCTGCTCCAGGATTTTGTTCTGTGCCGCGAAAAAGCTTGGCCCCCATTGGTCTGCGAAGTTCGCCTGACTTTGTTTCATGCCCGTGGCGATTTCCTCAGGGGTCGCAAGATTGAAGAACTCTTTGGCGTTTGCCTTGAAGAAATCCTGGTCCTGGCCCGATTTGATGAGCTTTACGGCGTCTTCGTAGGCGCCACGGACCGCTTTAACGAGGTCCGGGTGCTTTGCGGCGGTTTCCTTGAGCGTTGCGATGCCTGTTTTGAGCGGCGGAGAGCCGAAGATCGCATTGAGTTCATCGTCAAAGTCGATTAACACCCGGTACCTTCCCGTGAGCACCAGCTTGGTTGTGTGAGGCTCGAACATATTGACGGTCTCCACCTCGCCCCGTTCCAGAAGGGCAATGAGCGCCGCAGTTTCCGCGGGGATGGACTGGAAGTCCTTTTCGATGTCGAGGCCTTTCTGTTTCGCAATCACGGCTGAAAAGAAAAATGCGCCCGTAACGCGCGAAAAATTGCCGATCTTTTTCCCTTTGAGATCTCCCAGGGATTTGTAAGCGGAATTTTTGCGCACCAGGAATGCATTGCCGGACCATATCTGGGGCACGAACATTTGGACCTGCGTGCCGCTCTTCCAGAGGTTGACCGCCGTGCTGGGCTGCATCGTGCTGAACTGTGTGCGGCCCAGCTTCAAGGCGTTTGCTCCCTCAGTGAATCCCATCATTTGATTATTGATTTTGATTCCGTGTTTCGCGGCGATTCCTTTGGACTCGATGAGGGCGGCGATGTAGCCGGACTGCCCGGCTGCAATTGTTGCTATCGTAACCGGCTTTGGCTCGGCGGACCAAGAAATCCGATGGCCCATCGGGCCGGCAAGAACGAGCACGCATAACAGTGTAAGCGCTTTGATTTTCATGATTCCCCCTCTTCCTTTAATGCGACCTTGACTTCTAGTTCGGCGGCAAAATTGTAGATCTCGGGCCCCCAATGTCGCGGCGACGGGATCGGATTCCTCATATAGGCCTGCATGGCCGCCGGACGCGGGGTCAGAGTGATGACGAAATCGCTCATATAGGCAGCTTCCGGAAGATTATGAGTGACAAAGAGCACTGTCCGGTGCAGTTGTTCGCAGAGCCGGCGGGTTGTCTGCCGTAGCTGGCGCGCGGTCAATTCGTCGACGCTTGCAAAGGGTTCATCCATGAGCACGAGGTCCGATTCGATGGCCAGGGCCCGCGCCAGTCCCACGCGTTGGCGCTGGCCGCCGGAGAGGTACAGGGGATACTGATCGACATATTCATCCAGGCCGACCAATTCCAGATAGTGGTCAACTCTATCTTCCCAAGCGCTCCGGTTGATGCCCGCGCCTTGCAAGGCGAGACGGATATTGTCGCCGACGGTCTTCCAGGGAAGTAATCGCGGGCTTTGAAATACATAGCCGATCAAGGGCCGTTTCGGTCGGGTACCGTCCCCGTTGTGGAATTCAAGTCGCCCGCGATCGAGCTGTTCGAGGCCGACGATGACATTGAGCAGGGTTGATTTGCCGCAGCCGGAAGGGCCGACGACCACCGTCACGGAACCTTCGCGCGCCTCAAAGGAGAGACGGTCGAGGATCTTGAAGGGTTGGCCGTCCTCACGGCGAAACCACTTCTCCGCGTCCTTGACAGTGAGTCGGGACATCTAGCGCCTCCAGACCTCGATCTTGGGGCGCCAGGCGGTTAGGCGCTGTTCGATGCAGTTGATGATGCCGTATTCGATGATGATCATGGCGGCCACAAACGTCAATGTCCACGCGATCACCGATTCCATATTGAAGATTTGATAGCCTTTCATCACCTGATAGCCGACGCCGTTGCTCGTGCCGAACATTTCCACGACCACGACGACTTTCCATGCCAAACCCAGACCGTAGCGTGTGGCGGCGAAGATGTTGGGTATAAGCTGCGGAATGATCACCTGGGTGATCTTCATTCGCGGCGTGAAATGGAACACATGGCTCATGTCCATCAACTCTTTATCCAGCGCTTTAACCCCTGCCCAGATGTTAATGACCAGCATGGGAAAAATCGTCACGGAAACGGCGAAGTAGGGGGCGATCTCGTTGATGCCGAAGAGCATGACGGCGATGAGCGACCACATCAACCCGGGAATCGTCAAACCGATGACCACCAGGGGTTGAAAAAAGCGCTCGCCCATCAAAACGGTCCCCATGTAGATTCCCACTCCAACGCTGAACACCATGGCCACGGCAGCTCCGACGAACACTCGCCGCAGGCTCTGTATCATATGAAAGAGGAAGGTTCCGTCGATGATGAGGCGCATGGACTCCCATAAGGTGCTGATGGGACCGGGCAACAGATTCGGGAAAATGAGATAGAGCACCCACCATATCGACAAGACCGAAGCCATGGCTGCGAAGGGAGGCAGCAGGCGCGTCAAAATCTCCCGCGGCATGGGGAAGCGGCGGGACGGAGACAGGAGCGGCGGGGCAACCTGTTCTCGGTTGGTTACAACCTGTTGGGTATCCGACGTTTGGTTCATTGTTTGATGGCATTGTTGCTATAAAAGGGGGCGCCCTGTCAACGGTCCGGAGATGGCGGGCGAAGACGGAAGAAGTTGTCTGCGATCGCAAAACGGTTTCCCGCACCTTGCCTCTCCCGGCACTTAAAGGTAACCTCTAGGCAAACCGGAAAGAGAGCTGAATTTGGGGATGCCGGCAGACAAGACCATACGCCAGCCCAGCTACAATCTTAAGGATCGGCCGTTCATGATCATTTGGGAGACGACCTATGCATGCGACTTGGCCTGCCGCCACTGTCGCGCCGAGGCGGTAGCCGAGCATGATCCCCGTTCCTTGACCTTTGAGCAGGCAAAAGTCCTGCTGGAACAGGTGGAAAGCTTTGGGAAGCCGCGTCCCATATTTATTTTTACCGGCGGCGATCCGTTCAAACGCATGGATCTTTTTGACCTTCTGGCCTACGGCAAAAAACTCGGCCTCGCTATGGCGGTGTCTCCCTCGGGGACGCCTTTGCTCAACGAAGACAATTTGCGCAAAGTGCAGGAGAACGGCGCCACGGCGATTTCTCTCAGTATCGACGGGCCAAACGCTGAGCGTCACGACAGCTTCCGCGGCGTGCCGGGGTCTTTCGATCTCACGAGCCAGGGCTGGAAAAGCGCGCGAAAACTTGGACTGAAAGTACAACTCAACACGACCGTAAGCAGCTACAACCTGGAGGATCTGCCGGAGATTTTCCGTCTGGTGCTCGACTACGGCGCGATGACGTGGAGTGTCTTCTTTCTCGTTCCTGTGGGCCGAGCGAAGGAAGAGGACGAGATTTCACCCGCGGAATACGAGGCGGTCATGCACTTTCTCTACGACTGCTCCAAGTACATCAGCGCCAAAACCACCGAGGGCCACCATTACAAACGAGTTGTCCTGCAGCGAACCATTCTGGACGAAAAGGGACTGGCGCCGGAAGTTTACTTCAATCTCGATCCTGTCTATGACCGTCTCAAGCAATCCCTTGAGGCCATAGCGGCGCAGAGAAACCTCGAACCGAAGGAAAACATCATACGTACGCCCATGCATATCAACGCAGGCAACGGTTTCGTTTTCGTTTCCCGGCGCGGAGAGGTGTTCCCGAGCGGCTTCATGCCGATCAGCGCCGGTAATATCAAGGACAGTTCGTTGGTGGAAATCTATCGCGATGCGCCGCTGTTTCAGGACCTCCGGAATCCATCGCTGATCGATGGGCGATGCGGCCTGTGCGAGTTCGTGGGTGTCTGCGGCGGGTCGCGCTCCCGCGCCTTCGCTCTTACTGGAAATCCACTGGCAGAGGAACCCTTTTGCACTTACGAGCCGGGGACATTTCCGTTTCAAGACGAGCTTCTCGCTCGGCTGAATGGGCAGAAGCCTTGACTCCTGGTGTAGTGTCCCAAAAATCTCTTGACAGTCCCTCGGCACAGTTTCAGGCTCCACAGAGGTGGGACAGGAGCCCGTGGGCACAAGAACGACAAGGTTCCGTCAGGCCCCAACCG
>JBFJTQ010000103.1:0-7332 GCA_041625275.1 Binatia bacterium
ATAAGCGACGGGTGTCGGTTATGCAAAAAAGGCTGGCTCGTCGTAACGGCCGACGAACCAGCCTTGCTCTCCGATGATAATATGACAAACTAATAGACGGCGGAAGCTATTTACCCAAGAATATCTTTTGGAATTGCGCCCGCAACTTCTTGAATTCCGCCTCGTCTGGCGCATCCATCATAACGAACCGGTCAGCCAACTTGTCTGCGTCGCGAATGGCTGGGCTGATGCCAGGGTACAGTACGAATTCTCCTTCCTCTGCCATCGCCTGCTGCCCCGCCTCAGACGTAGCATATTCGATGTACAACTTACCCGCATTCGGATTTGTCGCCTTGGAGCCGAGAGATACGTAGTTGGCATCGGCCAGGAATTTATCCAACATGACATAATCCGTGGGCCCCTTGTACTGTTTCACGTATTTGACGTAGGTAATCCCAATGGGGGCCTCTCCGCGAATGATCACGTTCGTCACCGGAGCGAGGGATTGCACGAGGTGCGGCTTTTGTTTGGCAAGCGCCTTCACGTAATCCAGCCACTTATCGCCCATGAGTTTGTCAAGATTAGCAAGAAACTGCGCCGTAGTGGTATGACGAGAGGGGTCCGGCATGCTGATCTTGCCTTTCCATTTTGCATCAAGAAGATCTTGCAAGGTTCCTGGAAGGTTCGACTTTTTTACGAGCTGCGTATTATAAAGTATGCCGATGGGAAGCACCCGCCAGGGTGTAATCAATGCATCCTTCTGCTTGAATTGTTCGGGAAACTTTTCCGACGGGACCGGAACAAACTTTGTAAACAGACCCTCTTCTTTCATGATCAACTGAGGGCCCCGGTTAGCGTCAACCACATCGAACCCCGGACGACCCGCCCGAAATTCGGTTAAAGCACGATCCATAACCTTGGTTGAAGACCCGCGCCAGTACTCCACCTTAATGCCGTATTTTTTTTCAAATGGCTTGTTAATGACATCCATTGTTTTTGGTGGAACCGCGCCATAAACCACGACCTTTCCCTCTTTCTTCGCCGCCTCAACATCCACCGGCTGGGCGTCGCCAATTGACAGAGCAAACAACACCCCCAAGATTCCGGCGGGAAGTGCTAGAAATTTGCATTTAACACGAAATTTCACGGTACCCCTCCGTCCGCTGTATGTAAGTCATAGAATGCTGATCTAATTGTAATAACTATAGGCCCATTGCCTCTAAGTCAAGTCAACGAAAAATCCTTTTCTTTTCAGACCTCTCCGAAGATTTATTTGAATTCAATTAAGACTTTCTCAGGCCGTGTCCCTAAGCTCCTCGAATTGCGGTCTCGTCACAAGTATTGGACGACAGCCGGGACGATTCCCATCGATAACGACGATTAGGTTGGTAAAAAGGTGGTCGATTGTGGTTACTATGCCGCTAATTCGCGGGCCATCCGGATGGCGTTTATCCGCGCCTCCTGAGTACCCATGGGTAATAAAACCGGCAAGTTCAGTCCGCCCCGGATAAACGACTCCAGTTGCTTACGGCATTCCTCTGGTGTCCCGGAAACCGAATGGGCGTGGACAACTTCGTCGCTGATGAGTTTCTTTGCCGCCTCCCAGTCTCGCTTTCCTACCGCCGCGGCCAGCGCCTCCTGGTCCACGACACCTCCACCCATTCGGATATTGTCGGCATGGTGCTTGTTTCGGAAGATGTAGGCGATAAACATCTTGCTGGCCTCGATGGCCTCCCGACGATCATCGGCCACGGCTGTCGTAATAAATCCTGCGACGTCGCATTGAGATAGCGGCTTACCGCCGCGCTGCGCCCCTTTGTCTATTTCCGCCACGCAGCGAGCGATATACCCGGGGGCGCAACCCGCCGAAAGCAACACGCCGTCGCCAATTTCACCGCCAAGCTGGAGCATGAGCGGCCGGACAGCGGTCAGATACATCTTGATCGCTCTGGACGGATGAAACCCCATTTTGGCGCCGTTGACCTGAAACATCTCGCCCCGGAAGTTGACGGTCTCGCCGGCGAGGAAGCGGCGCAGAATGTCCACATATTCGCGCATCGTTCTGAGGGGCCGTGGAGACTCCATCCCCGCCTCCTTGAGCGCCGCGGCATTCCCGGTCCCCGGGCTGGCTATCACGCGCCCCGGAGCAAACTCCTCCATCGTCGCAATCGACATGGCGGAAATAATCGGGTGGCGGGAGTACGGGCTCATGGGAGCCGGCGCAACCTTAATGCTCTTTGTCTTGGCCAGCAGCGCCATGGAGGTCGTCAGCGAATCGCGAAAGCAAAGATGATCCGACATCCAGATTGATTCCATCCCGCTGTCGTCCGCCAATTGCGCCAGCTCGATCATTTCATGGATCGAGTAAAACCCGTCGAAACAAAGCCCCACACGCATAACGTTCCCCTTCTAGAATCCTTCTTGAAGGATCTTCGTTAACCCCTGCGGTCGAGCGCCGTTCAGCCCCATCTTGGCCAATGTCAATCCCGTCTCGCGGTAGTCCGTTCCGCTGGCTACCGACGCGAGTGTAATCAGCGCATCGATCACCGGCGTTCGCACTCCCAGCAGCCGGCCGATTTCCGCCATGGGCACGAGGCCGTAGCCAACGTCTTCTTTAACATAGCGATGGTCCAGGCTCTTGGGCGACCGGATGGTTCGATTCGGCTCGCTTTCGGTAATCGCGCGATGGACTGAACCGCTCGCGCAGGCAGCAGCCGAGGTCAGCCCCGCCTGATGAAAGATCTCGACGAAGCGGACAGGCTTGAGCCCCAGGCGCCTCACGATCTCCAAACGCTCCCTGTCGACCTCCTCGATCCAGGACGCGATCGTTGGCGTAATTCCCTCCCGATAATAAAGAAAATCTCCAACCGTTTTCTCTATCCAGCCGGCGTTTCCAAGCATCCCCGCCGGGTGCATGATGGCGTTGATGTTGGAAAAACCGGTTTCCAAAACATTCTCGGCGGGCACCACGTCGGGAAATATTGTCTGAACCTCTGCGACCAATTCAGCCGTACGGCTTGCGGGAAATGCCGCGCAACGAAGGTGGGCGGTTCGACGGTATATCTCAACGCGCGCGGGAGCCGGCATCCGACAGATATAAGTCAGCGTCACTGTTTCGCTCAGCCTGATCTCAGCTTTGCATCCGGCCTGCCGAAGAAAAGCGGCAAAATGCAGCGAGCCTCCCGTGTGACCGGGGTTGAGCAGCACACGCTGCTCATTGCGGAGAAAAGGCATCAGCCTCTCTGCCAAGTACTCATGCGCGACCGACGGCGCGGCGACGATGATCAGATCCACTCCGTCGACGACGCGCGCCAAGTCGGTGCTGACAAGAAAAGGCGCGGCGAATTGTTCGCGTCCGCCTTCGACGAGATCGATGCCCCCCCGTCGGACAACGGGCATCAAGGTGTTCTCCGAGCGGGAAAAAAGGCGCACTTCGTACCCCTTCAAAGTCAGGTCTGCGGCAGCCGCACAGCCACCATTTCCAGCGCCCAGGACGGCAATTTTCTTGATCGACATAAGACCGGATCTCCAGCGGGCGTCAGGTCACAACGCTTGCTGTTCAAAGCTCATGGATCCAACTTCAACACGCTTCAAATTGTTACTCACGCAAAAAGCACAATGAACAACGTTGAACCTGGAACGTTGAACTTTTGAACCCTTAAAGTTGCTGCCGGCGATACAACACGCTTGCGCTTCGATGACTAAGCACCCGAGCTACCTATCGACGCGGTAGTGCTTCAGTTTCTCCTCGTCCAGTTCGATTCCTAACCCGGGCTTCGACGGCACGAGGATGTCGCCGTCGCTGAACTCGAAGGCTTCCGTGATGATGTCGTCTTGATAGTAAATTCCGGCGATACCCTTCTTGCCCTTGCCTTTCGGCGTCGACACCGGCACGACGCAGTCGAGCGAAACAACGCCAGTCGATGCCGCCAAATGCAGATTCGCCGCGTTCCCCACGCCCGTCTCGACGGAGCCATTTACATTGCACTGGAGCCCTGCGGCCTCGGCGACGCCCGCCACCTTCTTGGCTTTGAACATACCGCCAGGTTTGGTCGTGTATATCGAAATGATATCCGCCGCCTTCTTGGCAATGATTTCCAGCACGTCCTGCGGTGTCCAGGCGCTTTCATCCGCCATGATCGGCGTATCGACGCGCCGCGCGACTTCGGCCATTGCGTCTATCCCCTCCACGGGCTGTTCCATGTAAAAGAGATCGTACTGCGCCATGGCTTTTGTTACTTGAACCGCGACTTTCGCCGTTGGGTATCCCTGATTCGCGTCCACGCATATCCTGATATCCGGGCCCATGGCCGCCCGCATTTGACGAACCAGTTCCACATCCCGCTTCGGATCGACTCCGCCCTTTAGCTTGATGGTCTTGACTCCTTCGGCTTTCGCTTCATGAGCCTCTGCCACGGCCTTTTCGATCTCCATCAGTCCCAAGCTGTGCGCGATGCTGACGCGCTCGCGAAAACAGCCGCCCAACAATTGGTATGCCGGAACTAGCAAAGCCTTGCCGACGACATCGTAGAGCGCCGCATCGATGGTGGCCTTGCAATAAGGGTAACCCTTGACGGCCTTGTCCATGATGGCGTGCAGCGTCTCGAAGCGGCCGGGATCTTGTCCCTTCAGGGCGGGTGCTAGAATGTCTTCAATGATGTGAACCGCAGTTCGAGGCGTTTCGCCGAAATACTTCCCATGATCTCCGCCCCAATCTTTCAGGACCGGCGCTTCGCCGAGGCCGACCAACCCTTGGTCCGTGTGCAGTTTGATAATGACGTAAACGCCGATGGGCGTTGTCAGGCTCGCCCACTGATGCACGCGCCGGGTGGGCAAACGAATGGGGATCGTCTCGATTTTCGTAATCTTCATTGTCAATTAACCCACCCGCAACAGCTTATCCGTCGGGGTGCAGTCTGAAAGCAATTCACAACCGCTTTCCGTCACGCGGAACATGTCTTTGTTCTGCATGCCGAAACGCCCGGGAATATAAACCAGCGGCTCGAATGCTCCCACCATTCCGGGCTGGACGGTCTCGTCACCGTAACGCCCCATGTAAGGCTCCTCATGCAAGTGGAGTCCGATGCCGTGCGCGACGAAACTAATCGGCTCGAATCCCAGCTCACTGAACTTTTTCAGAAACTCATCATAGACGGACTTACAACGGGCCCCCGGCTTGATCAAAGCCATCACGAGAAATTTGCAGGCGCTCAGATTCGACCAGATTTTTTCCTGCTCTGCCGTCGGTTCACCCACCACCGCGGTGCGGCACACGCCCGCCAGGTAACCTTTCTTCTGGCCAAAGATCTCCATGCGGATCAGATCGCCGCGCTGTAATCTTCGCTCCGTGGGACCGACGTTGGGAAACTGGCTGCGCTCCCCTGAGGCGATGATCATCAGTTTGTAGCTCTCTGCGCCTGCCGCGAACAACGAGCTTAATAAATGACCCGCCAGATCCATCTCCGTCATGCCGACTTTGGCCGACCGCAACGTATCGCCGATCGCCTGATCCGTTAATTTGCTGAGCGAGCGGAGCAAGCTCAACTCGTCTGGCGTCTTGATCTGCCTCGCTCTATTGAAAATGCCGTCGGCCGCAATCCATTGCACGCTGGGAAGGTGTTTCTGCAATGTGGCAAAGTCCCTTGCCGGAAGATACTCCATCTCGATGCCGATCTTACCATTTTGGAGTTTCAGGTCCTTCAGCGCCTCCGCAAGCTTATCCATTGGGTCTTCGGTGAACTCCCGATAGATGCGCAGATCCTCAATGCCGGCATGCGACCGCACCGTGGTCGCTTCCATGTCAATGGCAATCATGCAGACGTGGCCGTCTGCGGTAAGGATACAGATCGCATGGCGCCAGCGCATGAGGGATTGCGACGGCACAACGAAGCCCGACACGTAGGTCACGTTCTCGGGTGAGATGGCAACGATCGCATCCAGTCTTTCCACGCCAATGCGTTTCTTTAGTCGTGATATGATTTCTTGGTCCACGGCCCATCCAATTCGACGCCTGCGAGAATATAGGCTGTCGCCGCTGCCGTCAACGTCCAAGCTCTCCTACAGCATCGAATCGGCCAGAATAGAGAGCTCGCACGCCAGATGCACGATCCGAGCAAGGGCTAGCCTAAATGATTCAGGGACCGTGGAAAAGGCGCGACACACTGTCGACCGAGGGGTGAGCCTCAAGTAAGCGGGCACGCGAGCGTAGAGCCGCACTGGCTTCTATGGAGCTTGGCCATAAGATTGCTTTCCTACTCGGTGCACGCTTCATCACTTCAGTTTGCAGGCCTCCTCAAGGCACAGGCCCATTGGTCGCAACCGGAGAGGCTCTCTCCTCGGTCCCTCTTCCTGTGAATCATCCAGGCCAGGACGCCGCGTTTATCGATTGGTTAACGATGGTAAGACGCGTTCAAGGTTCCAGGTTCAAACTTCCATCCGGTTCGTACATTGGACCTTTTCACCACTGGCCCTTGAACCATGAATTTTACTCGCTTGCTCGGGAGGGCTTACCCGCAGATGGTTGTCGTGCGTCTATGGTACGGGCTGCTATCGCATCCTTCGCCGCAACTCTTCTGTGGCGGGGTAATCGACTGCCGGGTTGTCCGGCATAATGACCACGCCGTAATCCTCCCGCGCCCCTGCGATGGACACGTAACCATCCAGCACGTCGCCCAGCACAAGCTCGGGCTCCCGCTCCAAAGGATCGCCATAGCCGCCGCCAGCGTTCATATTCACGCGCACGATGTCGCCGGGGTTGAGTCGCTCTTCGCGGACGGTCTCCGGGAGCTCTCTCCCGTTGACCGAGTAAGACCCCGTGCGAGCGTGCTTCCCGCCGAGCACGCCCCAGGGCGGAAACTTGCTTCTCATTTCGCCCTTGCCGCGCACGCGCACCGCCGCATCTTCCAAAAGCTGATAATCCCTCGTACAGCCGAGGCCGCCGCGAAATTTGCCCGGCCCCCCGGAGTCAGGCCGCACGTCGAAACGCAAGATGCGCAAGGGAAATTCGGTTTCATGAATCTCAATGGGCCCGGGACGGAACTGGCCCACCCCCAATGTCCCGTGAATCAGTGACACGCCGTCCTGTTGGCTGCTCGCGCCCAGGGCGGTATCCAGCAATTCCATGAAGACCCATGGCTTGCCGGTCTTCACGCCGGAGCCGACGATGCGCACTCCGCCTCCTCCCCCGGACGAGCCCACGGCTCTCTCTGGATTGAACTTGCCGAGCGCGTGAAGCACGACATCGGCAGCGAGATTACATTGCCGGCGCCATCGAAGGTCACGATCGCCGGTCACCTCAAATTTGATCCGGCGCGTGATGACGTCAATTTTGTCGAGGTCATTGAAAACGGCAAC
>JBFJTQ010000104.1:0-7270 GCA_041625275.1 Binatia bacterium
AGTTTTGGAGCGGGCGACCGGGGTCGAACCGGCGACGTCCAGCTTGGGAAGCTGGCATTCTACCGCTGAATTACGCCCGCTCAGACCAGGGTAGATGGCTTTCTTATATGGAATTGCCGGGACCTTGTCAACGAGAGAAAAACCCTGCAGGGCGCAGGAGAACGACGCTTTGCCGGGGCCGTTTTGCCTTCGCGCGCATCGCCCGCCTCCATCTCATCATACGGGGCGCGCTTTTTCCCGCACCATGGCCAGGAGTTCGGCCATCGGCATTTTTGAAACCATGATACAAATGACCTTGCCTTCCCTGTGCAACACGGCGTTCATTCCGCCCTGCGAGAAGGTATAAAAGTTCATCCGCTTCCCCGGATCATGCATGAGCTGGGCCTGCTTGGGCGCGTCTCCCTCAGTGCCCAGGAAGGTAAAACAGGTAACATCGGGGCCCTCACCCCGGTAAACTGTAACCAGCACTTCCCGTCCGCCTATTTTTTGAACAAACCCGCCGACCGGGTAGACTTTCATACCCGAGAGATCGTAGCCCATGGGCGCAAATCTGTTCCCTACAGCTTGAACCAATTGCTGCTTGAGCGCGACGGGATCATTGGAATGCTGAAACGGCTTTTCTCCGGTGACGATAGTTTCGTGCGCTTCCAGCGCCGCCAGAGCGACGTTCTTCGCCGGCCACCACTGGTACGCCAGCGGCGCAATCACTAGGGCCAGGAGCATGAACGCAAGGGCCGGCCGCAAAGCGGGCGTCTGCAGCCATCTTTGCAGCCAGTGAGACCTCTCAGGCCTCGATTTTGCGGAGAGTTTTCTGATGTCCTCTTGAACCCTGGCCCTCAAGGCCACAGGCGCCATGACCGCGGCGCTCGCCAGTTTCAGCTGTTGCTTCAGAAGCCTTTCCTGCCCGTGCTGCAACTGGCACTTCCCGCACTCGCCAAGGTGTCCTTCGATTACCTGCCGTTCTTCCAGGGACAACTCGTTGTCCACCAGCGCGGTAATGAGTTCTAGTGCGTTTTCACATTGCATCGTATTTCACCCTGTCTCGGCCAGCGCCAGATACCCGCTCAGATGCCTCTCCAGCAACCTGCGGCCGCGTGACAACCTGGACCGTACGGTTCCGATCGGACATGAGAGTATCTCGGCCGCTTCGGCGTAAGAAAGGTCGCCCATGTCAACCAGCACGATGGGGCCGCGAAATTCTTCGGGTATGGTTTGCAGCGCATCCTGGATCTTGGCCGCCAGTTCCCGCTGGAGGACCTGCGTTTCCGGCCCGGGGTTGTCCGCCGGAACGCTCTCTAAATAATCCTGTGTTTCTTCACCCGCTTCTTGCCGCGGCCCGACCGAGACGGTGCGCTTGCCCCGATGGTAAGTGTCGTAGAAGAAATTATAAAGAATCCTGGTGAGCCAAGCCTTTAGATTAGTACCGGGACTAAACTGCCGGTAGGAGCTCAAGGCTCGGGCGCAGGTCTCCTGGACGCAATCTTTCGCTTCGTCCTCGTTTTTCACCAGGTAGAGGGCTACACGGTAAAGATGGTCGAGATGAGCCATAACAGCGGAAGAAAAACGTTCGCGCTCGACTTTCCAATCTTCGTTGTCAGTCACGGTCCCGTCATTGTAACGAAGGGCGGCAACCGTGTCCAATTGCGAACCCAGTAAAATTGTAACGCCTTTCGCCCGCGAAAAGTTCCCGCTGCCAGCCCGGTTCACCATTCAGCATAGACTCGATGACACTATGTCAATCGCGAGGAAAGTTCGAAAGCGTGAGGCAGGCCTTGGGGAACTCGAATTGCACCTCTCAAATGGCGGCGAAGCAAAAGTCTGCGATTCGTGATTCGTCGCGCGGCGAGGCCTTTGGCCCAAGGCCTCGCTCCGCGGGGCACGGCTGCCGCTGTTTCCCAGACGTAGGAAACTCCCGCCAAGACGCTCAAGCCCCAGTCCTTGCAGCTTCACGCAAAGGTGTCCTATGGTGGTAGAAAAAGCGAGGTTTTATGCAGTACAGAACACTCGGCAAAACAGGGCTAAGAGTCAGCGTCGTCGGTCTTGGAACCATGGTCCACGGCGGCCATTTCGGACCCATGGACGACACAGAATCAATCGGCGCCATCGAGGCGGCGCTGGAATTGGGCGTGAACTTCATTGATACTTCAGACGCCTATGGGGCGGGGTATTCGGAGACTCTACTCGGCAAAGCGCTGCGGGGAAGGCGCGACAGGGTCATTCTCGCAACCAAGGGCGGCAATACGATGGTCGGTCCGAACCGTGGCAAACGCAACTTCTCCCCGGACTATATCTCCCGAGTCATGGATGAGAGCCTTAAAAGGCTGCAAACCGATTACGTCGACCTCTATCAACTGCACAATCCGACCGTCGACGTCATCGAACAGGGCGAGGTCTGGTCCGTACTGGAACGAGCCAAGCAGGCCGGCAAGATCCGCAACTACGGCGTTTCCATCAACACGATGGAAGAAGGCGTCGCGGCCGTCAACGGCGGCCGTTCCGATGCGATTCAGGTGGAGTACAACCTCCTCGCCCAGGAGCCGGCCGACGAGCTTCTGCCGCTCGCCCAGCGCGCCAATGTTGCCGTCATCGCCCGCGTTCCGCTGCGCAGGGGCGTGCTTACGGGCAAACTGACCCCGGCCGACGAAGCGCGCTTTCAGGGTGAAGATCTGCGCGCCAGAAACCTCAAGGGCGAGGCTCTTCGCAATGCATTGGCCAAGGCGGAAAAGCTGCGCTTCCTGGTGCATGGAGCCGTGGGAACCCTCGGCCAGGCGGCCATTGCCTTTTGCCTGGCTCATCCCGCCGTCAGCGTCACGATTCCCGGCGCCCGTAACGCGCAGCAGATGCGGGAAAACGCCAAAGGGGCCGATGTGACGCTGCCCGCAGAGGATTTGGCGAAAGTCGCCGAGCTTTGGCGCCGCGGCTTCGCCGACTGAACCAGGCGATCATCCCGACAAATCGAGGGAGTTTCATGGAGAACACAATTAAGAGCTGGCCCCATCGCGAAAAAATTGCGGTGATGGTCACCGTCATGTTCGAGGTATGGTCGGAGGGCAAGGCGCCGCCCTACTCACCTATGACCACCGCGTTGAAGCCCGGAACGCCGGATCTGCTGGGAATCTCCTGGTCGCGCTACGGGGGAAAGACTGGCATCTGGCGCATCATGAGAATTCTCGACGAGTGCAACGTCAAAGGCACCATCTGCCTCAACGCAAGAGGGGCCGAACTGTTCCCGGAGGCGGTCAAGGAGCTTCATCACCGCGGACACGAAATTGCCGCCCACTCTTACACTCAGGACCTCGTACTGCCCTATCTCTCCCCGCCGGAAGAAAGAGAGGTCATTCAGAGGTGCACGCGCATCATCGAGAATACCGTTGAGACCCGCCCCGTCGGCTGGTTCAGCCCCGTCGCCGCGCCGACCGTCCACACGGCCGAGTTTCTCGCCGAGGAGGGGTTTCTCTGGCATGGAGATTATAACGACACGGACCTGCCCTATTCGCTGGCAACGCCAAAGGGCACGCTCGTTGCGATGGCCCACAGCGATTTTACCGACAACCGGGTGCTGCGCGGCAGCCCGCGCGATTTCTATCAGATTTACAGAGATACCTTCGACTTTTTGTACCGCACCGAGGCCCCCTCGCTCATTAACTTGACCGTCCACGCCCACTTCGGCGGAAGGCCCTTGATGTCAGCGATGTTGAGCGAAGTGCTGCGCTACATGAAGGATTTTCCCGAGGTCTGGTTCGCGCGCCATGATGAAATCGCGCGCTGGGTTATTGAGCAACGTTAAGATTCGCTCTTCGGTTCTTGTCGCGGCGGCTCATCGAGGTCGTCAAGATTGAAATTGATCACCAGCAGCACCGTATAGTCATCGTATTTGGAGTTCCCCGCCGCCGGGGGACTCTTGAAGAGAAATTCCTGCGATTTCTCGTCGAAGGCGTACAGTTGCAGCTCCGTCACCCCCCGATTGCGCACCGCCTTGAAAAAGGCGATTTCGGGCAGGGGAAGGCCGACGAGGGGCGCCGTAAACGATGGAATGCCCAGCAGAGTCTCGGCCCGATCCACGCCCAGAGCGGCGATGAAAAGCTTGAGCCGTACATCGCTGTTTTCGGGTTTCGCGGCAAGCCTCAAGCCGCGCTCACGTAGCTGCGCCGCCAACAGCTCTTTGACGAAATCCCGGTCTCCCGTCAAACCGTAGGCCTCGAGGGCGACCGTCTTGCCCTTCAGTTCTTCGGTATCGAAGTGCGCAAACGCCCGCTCCACGGAACGCACGAGCAGCCTCTGTTCGATGCTGGAGCGAGCGGTCGTCGACACACGCGTTGCAACCGAGCAGCCCGTGGCGAGAGCCGCGCTGCAAAGCAGTACTGCAAGAAAAAGTCCGACACCACGACCGAACGCTGTAGGATAAATAGTCATCGAGGTAGATTACCAAGCTGAGAGCCATGATCAAGGCAGGCGCGCGAATCTTCTGCGCCGCTAAAGAAATTAGAATCGGTTGTTCTGGATTCCCTCCGAAGAAGTATTCACCGCAGAAAGGCAGTGTTCACAGAGGGTTTGTTCGAGACGCTAGGTTTTTGATTTTCTCCGCGCCCCGCTGCACGGAAAACCTGAAGACCGCAGAAAAAAGACCCGAGTTAAAACTCGCCGCGAAACCAGCCGCGTTGACCGCGGGCTTCTTCGACCCCTACCTTCATGAATCGTATGTGCACGCCGGGAAACTGTCGTTTCACCTGGCGTCGGATTTGCTGGGCGACATATTCGGCCAGCAGTTCGGTACTCGTGTTCACGAGCGGTAGCAGGATGACATCTCGCCGCGGCAGGATGAGCCTTTGCTTTTTGTACAAAATCTCCACTTCCTGCGCTCGCCGGCGCACCTTGAGATCGGTGCTCTTGGCCTGCACCAGAGTGCGGTGATCCAGACCATCGCAGACGTACTTCACGAGCGGTTTGAGCCTGATGAAGTCGAGCACGACGCCAGCGCGATCGGGTTCACCCTCCAGAGTCACGGAAACCTGATAATTATGACCGTGCAGCGGTTCCCTTCTCCCGTCGGCGAAAATCAAAAAGTGAGCGGACGCGAAATTGAAGTAATCCTTGGCGACCTCGACACTGAAGCGGCGCGGCATGGCGGAAAACGTTATCCAAATCCCCGCTCTCTTGCAAGTCGAGCCGGTGACAAGGGCGCCCCCCAGTGCCTTGATTTCCCTCCTCGCGTAAGAATTCCCTTGCAACAAGGACGCGGAAAAGGTAGGTGAGAAACAATGTTGCTCAAAGAAGCGCTGGGATTCAGAAGCGGTGAAATGGTGGCGCTGATCGGCGCGGGGGGGAAAACCACGACCCTGTTTCGGCTTGCAAAGGAGCTTCGCGAGCAGGAGCGCAAGGTCCTGGTAACGACGACCACGAAGATTTTCAAACCGACGAAACCTCATGTCGATCGTCTGTTTCTGGTGGCCGATGTCGATGCGTTTATCGCCGAAAGCGCGAAGATCAAGGCTCCGGCGATCATCGGCGCGGGCTGCAGCGTCGACGATAACGGCAAACTCATCGGGTTATCGTCGGCCTGCCTCGAAACTCTCTATCGGAGCAGGCAGTTTGATGGGATCCTCGTGGAAGCGGACGGAGCCGCATCGCGGCTCTTTAAAGTGCCTTCGGAAATGGAACCCGTGGTGCCGGCGCCTTGCCCGCTCACGGTCTGGATCATGGCTATCAAAGTCTTGGGCAAACCGCTGGAGGCGGCTTGGGTGCACCGGCCCGAGCGCGCGACGGCCTTATCCGGCATCGCACCGGGAGCCGCCATCACTGAAGAGTCCGTGCTGCGATTGTTTCAACACCCCGCCGGCTGCCTCAAAGGCATCCCGCCCGCGAGCCGAAGAGTCGCTCTCATCAATCAGGCCGATAGCCCCGAGGAGATGGAAAGCGCGCGAAGGTTGGGGCGGAAATTGGTTCATCTGGGAATCGAGAGAGTCGTCATCACGAGCTATCTGGGAAACGACCCCGTCAAAGAAGTCATTCAGCGACCGTCAACCGTCAAACAAGCGTCATGATCTCCGCCGTCATTCTCGCCGCAGGCCGAGCCCAGAGAATGGGAGAACAAAAACTCCTGCTGCCAGTGAGAGGGAAGCCCGTCCTCCAGTGGGTCTTGGAGGCCGCTCTTGGCGCCAACGTTGCAGAGGTCATCTGCGTGGTGCGCGATCTGGAATCTCTGCGCCAGGGCATATCCGTCATGGACCCGCGCCTGTTTTGGCTCGTCAACTACGCGGCGGATCGAGGTCAGAGTACGTCCGTCATCGCGGGCTTATGGGCCATCGATCCGCAAAGCGACGGCGCGCTGTTCCTTGTCGGCGACCAGCCTATGATTCGGAAGGAGCTGATCGACGCGCTCATCACGCGCTTCGAGAACGGCTCGGCGTGGATCGTCGCGCCCAGTTTTCGCGGGGAACCCCGCAACCCGGTTTTGTTTCGCCGCGATTTGTTTTCCGAGCTTATTCACCTCACCGGTGACCGCGGCGGTCGGGCGCTCATCGAGAAGTATCGCGACAAAGCCGCATTCGTCGAGTGGAAGGACGAGATGGCGTTTACGGATGTGGACGTCCGGGAGGATTACGAGCGGCTCAATGCGCTTTCTTAGATCGACGCGCTCGTGTAGTGTACCTGAAGTTCGTTGCAAAAATGCAAATGATGGTTGCGACTCGAATCGAATTCAAATCCTCCTTTTCCCCCCTTTTTCAAAGGGGGAATTTTCTCTCTGGCATCTTAAAACCCTCTTCGGCAAAGAGGGGAAGGGGAGATTTTCGGACGAAATGACGAAGAATTTATACAGCGAACTTTCGTTCTAGGACACTAGTATCCTGAATCTGAAGTTTGCTGACTAATTCCAGAGACGTTGGTCCATGATTTTGTTACTTTTTTGGCCGAGGATTTACGTAACGAATTTCTGACTCAGGACACTAGCCCCCTTTCCTCCCACAATCTGAGAAGACTTGATGACACTGTGTTAGCCGCGACGGGAGTTCAGAAGAGCAAGGCAGGCCCTCGGGATCTCAAATTGCAAATCTCACATGGCTGCAAATCTGAAATCTGCGATTTGTGATTCCTCGCGCAGCGAGGACTGCAGCCTAGTGCCTCGCTCTGGAGAGCTCTCCTCTCGCTGGCTCCTAGTGTAGTGTCCCAAAAATCTCTTGACAGTCCCTCGGCACAGTTTCAGGCTCCACAGAGGTGGGACAGGAGCCCGTGGGCACAAGAACGACAAGGTTCCGTCAGGCCCCAACCGTGG
>JBFJTQ010000105.1:0-7198 GCA_041625275.1 Binatia bacterium
ACATCGTCGTCCACAAGCAGAAGCCTAGTGCCTTCTTCGGGACTGCGCTCATGAGCATGCTTACCGAAGTTCACGCAGACAGCCTGCTGGTGACAGGCACGACCACAAGCGGCTGCGTGCGCGCCAGCGTCATTGACGCTTTTTCGTACAACTTGAAAGTCTCAGTGGTCGAGGAATGTGTCTTCGACCGAGGCCAGGCCTCGCATAAGATCAATCTATTCGACATGGCCATGAAGTACGCCGACGTCATATCGCTCAAGGACGCCATCGATTACATCCGCGGGCTACCGGCCAACCTTTACGCGCCGGCGCTTTAGCAAACGACACTTTCGAATAATCTGACCCGGAGCTTTCCCCGTCGTCTTGATCAATCCCCGGCCGCGAGAGTTTCCCGATCGTGACAACACCTCCGACCCTCACATGCTGATCGCAACATTTGCCAAACGGAGCTGATTCTCGTCCGCTCACCTAATTAAAGCAAAGTCCACTTTGCTTGATTCTCTATTCCGGCTCTATCGAATCAGGACTACTAGGACTGTGTTCGGGGAAGCCGTTTGAATGTTCCGTCAACGATGGCGAGACAGAAGTCTCATGGCTGGTCAGCAAGCGTTTTATTCCCGCGTCTCTCGTATAGATTACCCAACTCCAAGAACTCTTGCCCACGCGACCCCTTTTTGTTGACATTAACGTACCTATGGCATAAGATGTCATATGTGCCAAGAGCCAAGCTGCTTCGATCCGTCGATGTCTTTCTCCCTGGCCGATGGAGGGTCGTTATCAAGATATGGCAGCTGTCATCACCCAAGGCTGGACATCAACGAGTACGATACCGCTTGAGCTTAATTTCGCCACGCGGTGAGAGAGTTGTAGGTTACGACAATCATCATCCCAAGGGAAACCATAGACATTACAGGGGCCGAGAGGGTGAGTATATTTATAGGGATCCGGAAATTTTGATCCGCGATTTTTTGCAGGACGTAGAGCAAGTTTTGTCGTCGGAAGGTAACGACAATGAAGGTTAAAAAGATCAAAATCAACTTAAAATCACTGGCGGATGTGGGCAGGGAGGCGGCTCAAGTCATGCGGGCCGTGGAAAGTGGCGCATCCGTCAGTCCCACACGGCATGAGATCGTGTTCTCCGACTTTACCGCACTTAGAAGCTTTCTTACGCCAAAGCGACTGGAGCTGATCCGACTCATCAGAAAGCACACTCCTAATTCCATCTCACAATTGGCCCGCTTGGCCAAGAGAGACTTTGCCCGGGTCTACCAGGACTTAACAGTACTCGCCGAAGCCGGCATCATCGAAAGACCCAAGGGCCTCAAAGGAGAAAAGGCAAAGCCCGAAGTGGCCGAGGAAATAAGGCTCGAGATCGTCGTGTAGGAACGTAGTTCTTCGTTAGAGGAAGACTACGGCAGCGATGCTCCATCACCCATCTAAACGCGATGATACTTATTTCACGAGGGAGTGGGGTGATGCGGCTAGCACATACATTTTGCGCTTGAAGATAGACCCTGCAATTGGAATGTCTGAGCTCACCCCATGAAACTGCCAGTGAACGCGATCATAGCCACCGACAAGTTGACCTTGTGCCTGCTTGTACCGCAGCCGTGCGGCGATGCGTCAGCGTTTCTAGATGGAACCGGCTACAGTCTGCAGGAGGTCGATTAGTTGCTGAATGACTTGCACACGGATATCCCGAATAAAGAGAAAACGGAGGGGAAATTCAAACTATATACTGACGCTGTGCTTACGTCCGATGTGCCTGAACATCGCCTCAAACGGGGCGATGTCGTCAAGCTAGTGGACCACCACCTTGCGCCCGGCTTCACAGAAGGCTATTCCATCGAGGTCTTTAACGCCCTCGGCGACATCATCGCCGTCACCGCTGCCCCCACCACTGCCCTCGAACCGCTCCGCGAAGACGAAATCCTCTGCGCGCGTGTGGTAACCAGGTAGCGTTTCACCAATCCGTGCAGCCTGTCGGTCAAGTAATACAGAGCTAACCGGGTTCGAATCCGTGGTATTTACGATGCCACGACAGATGGGCTTTGTCTGGCCAGTAATTTGGGTCAGCCGGAAGGAGAATGCGTGTATGCTCCTTAGGTGACAACAATAGCTCGTTGGCGCCGGCCTCATCGAAGCGTCTGCGACCGATGAGCACACGATAGTCATCGTCCAGGGACCAAAGACCCTCGTCAAACATCCAGTGCGCGTTTTTGCAAAGTGCTATTCCATTACGAGGGTGGTTATTGCGGCTATCAGCGAATTGGTGAATATGTGCAGCTTCTACAATGCTTCCACTGTCAAGAGTTACGAGGCGGTACGCTCAGTGTAATCTACGAAATATTTCGCAATGAGAATCCGGCGCATCTGCGTCCTGAACTCTTTGTCATTTAAACAGGCCAAAAACGTTTCGCTGAGATTCGCTGCAACGGCGCGGCGACGCTCAAGGGTAGGCCGCCCGTCCGCATCCAAGGGCACCCAGCAACCATCGCTACGCAAATGATAAAAGGGCAGGTGAATATCGGGGCGTTGGGGTCGCCGTTCCGCAACAACCGTTTAGTATGCGAGAAAGCGAAAAACTAGTTCGCCTGTGAGCTGAATAATTCTCTCGGTCAGCTTGCCTTGTTCAGCAAGTTCCGCCAACACTAAAAGCAACAGCGGTTTATGAGGCGCGATGGTTCCTTTGCGATCAACACGGAGGTTGGAGACAAGCTTCAACCACTTTTCACATTTCACGGTCGGCAGGTTCTTCGTCTATCACGGCGTCACCGTGGGATTCAGTTTTCTATTGAGTGTTTTCCTGACAAATTGCAAGACTCAGCCAAGAGGCTAGCGCGTTCCTGCTCGGATTAGTGCCGTGACGCCTCCGGTAACGCCTCCGAGCATGAACTGGCGGCGATTGTACGAAATTTTCAGCCAAAAACACAAGCCATAAAACGCGTACCGCTGGGAAAATTGGAGCAGGGGATAATGATTTGACGCCTCGTGATGGGCAATTTAAACATAGACCATGATCAGTGTGCACGCCGACGTTGTGGGAAGCCTGCTTCGGCCCCCCGAGCTACTTGAGGCGCAAAGGCATCTCGATGCCGGCGCTCTTTCTCCCGCTCGTTTCAAAGAAATCGAAAACCGCGCCGTCGACCAGGCCGTTGCGCTGCAGGAAAGCGTCGGCTTGAAAATCGTCACCGACGGCGAGATGCGCCGCCGTTCGTTTCAAAGTCAGATGACCGCCGCTGTAAGCGGCTTCGGTGAGCATGACCTCGACGCCTTTCTCTGGGGCGACTGGCACGACGAGCAGGGCGTGCACAGAAAACGCCGTCCTCGGCGCCTCGGGGTGATCGCGAAGCTGCAGCGGCTCCGTTATCTCGTTGCAGAGGAATTCTCCTACCTAAGAGGCAAAAGCAGGCAACTCCCAAAGATCACGCTTCCCAGCCCGGGTCTATGGGCGAATTTTTGGTCGCCGAAGTATTCGCGCCATGTTTATCCGACACTCGACAGCTTCCTGGCCGATATCGTAAAGATCTTGCGCGCGGAAGTCGCCGAGTTGGTCCGTCTCGGAGCCAGCTACATCCAGATCGACGCTCCCCACTATGGGCTCCTTCTCGATGCCAAGACCCGAGGCTTCTATGAACGGCAGGGCTGGAGCCTCGATCAATGGCTGAACCTCGGCATCGACTTGGACAATGCCGTCATGGAGGGCTTTCCAGCCGTGACCTTCGCTTTCCATATATGACGCGGCAACCAAGGCAGCCGGTGGCTGTCCCGGGGCGGTTACGAATCGATCGGCCGCGAGCTGTTCCGGAGGCTCAAAGCTAACCGACTGCTGTTGGAATACGACGACGCCCGTTCGGGTTCTTTCGACGCACTCAGAGATGTTCCTGAGGATAAATTTGTGATTCTGGGATTGGTCACGACAAAACAGGCCCAGTTGGAATCAAGCGAACTGTTGATGCGCCGCATAACTGAAGCGAGCAACTATTTTCCAATGCAACGACTCGGCCTCAGCCCCCAGTGCGGCTTTGCCTCGTCCGTTATCGGCAACAGGATTTCGCCCGCCGGCCAACGAGCGAAGCTGGAGCTGGTGGTTAAAACCGCGCAAGCGTTATGGGGCTAGCAGAATGCCGATTTCTCCAGTTGCATGTAGGTTCTGGGCTGAGACAGGGGCGAGACTGGAGTCGCGAAGACACCCAAGCGCGCAGTTTCAAATTCGTTTTTGGAGCTTGGCACTCTACTGCCCTCACTTGCGAAAGTGCTTCGCAAAGCACCGGCCAAAGCGGGCAGCTTAGAGGCACAAACGTATAGTCTTCGCGAAGAAAGGGTCGCCCCAGGCTTCTCAAATAACTTTCTGCCGCGGAATTGCGGATAATGCTCACGAGCGCTGCATCAGCGAGCGCACCAGAAGCGTCACGCCAATGCAAAACAATAGCAGCAGCAAACCGCGATTGAACGTGTCCTGGTTGACGCGGTCCTGAGTCTTCAGCCCGGCGTAGAATCCCAGCAGCACGAACAGGGTCACTTGCAGCGACAACAGCACCGTCGATTGATTAAATAGATTCCAGGTTGATACCGCGACGAGTTGGCTAATCTTGGTGATCATAAACATGGTCGCGATGGTTTTGATAAACTCCCTCTTTTGCAGCTTGAGGCTATATAGGTAGATGGCGAGGGCGGGACCAGCGGCATTGGTCATGCCGTTGAGAAAGCCGCCGAGAAGACCGGTGGGAAGGGAAAGGACTTTTTCCAATCGCGGCGGTATCGTAAATTCAAAATGCATCCAGTTGGAGCTTACAAAAATCAGCACCATGACGCCCAGGCAGAAATTGAGCACCCAGAGCGGCAACGTGACGAGAACCATCGTCCCCAGGAAAACGCCGATAATGGTGGCCACGAGGAACCAGGCGAAGCGCCGCAGCACGGCGAAGGGAAAACCGCCGCGGAACACCTGCGTGATATCCATCACGATATTGGGCAGGAGCAGAATCGTAATGGCGATGCGGATATCCAACAGCAAGGCCACCGTGGGGGTGGCAATCAACGGGAAGCCCATGCCCGTCGTCCCCTTGACAAATGCCGCAAACAAGAGAGCGACGCCGACGATGACGGTGGTAGTATCGAGACCCATGTTGTAAGAGGTTTACGCGTTCGTTTCCGACATTGCAAACAACGGCGTCGCTATAGTATGAGGATGACACCGTCGTCGGTTCGAATATCGGCCTGCATAGCTTAATTCTGTGTCATTTTTCTATCGCACCCCCGTCCGCACATTTCTCGTCTATCCTGTCTTAACGCTGCTGTGGAAATTATTCCTTGGCCGAGGCAATCTCAACCTCGAGCCGATCTTCCTTCCTCTCATGCTTTGGGGATACCTTCAATACCGCCTCTGTGGCCTGTACCGCACGAAACATGGAGGCGGGGGGCCGGGGCCAGATAAGCCACCCGAGCGCCTGGTTGCGACAGGTCCCTACGCCTATACGCGAAATCCCATGTACCTCGGTCACTTGATTTTCCTGCTCGGCCTGACGCTTACGCTCACATCCTGGCTTGCCGCAGTGATCACCCTGGTCGTCGCGCCCTGGTTTCACTTGCGCATCCTGAAAGACGAGAGCACGCTCGTGAAACGTCTTGGCAAGCCCTACGTCGATTACATGCACACCGTCAAGCGTTGGATCCCGGGACTTTTCTAAAGCGAGAAAAGAAGTAGAGCTTTTTGTGCACCGTACTGTACACAGGCACGGGCCTTTGCTAAACTCGGTGACCTGGCAAAAGCAACGACGGCCAATCCATGCCGGAAGGATGGCAAATGACTCTTGGTTCATCATGGCTGCGCCGCAGCTCCGACGCCCGACCGGTTCAACTTCCGGCAATCGACCTAGGAAAATTAACTTCTTGGCTCATCATCGGGGCGCTTCTCGTCGTCGTGCTGGCAGCCGACTTATGGTTGCCGGTGGGCCTTGCGATTCCCACCTTTTACGTGCTTGCCCTGCTGTTTCTTATCGCCCTACCAGGAAGCACCGAGAAGATGGTGGTGGCGGTGGCATGCACGGCGCTGGCCCTTCTCAACTATTTATTTTCCACGTACTCCTTTGAAGGGCTGCTCTGGCTGCCCATCATCAACCACGGCTTGACGGTGGCTATGATTTGGATCGTTGCGACGCTTGGTTTGCGGCGCAGTCGGGCTGAGAACGCCTTGCGCCAGAGCGAAGAACGGTTCCGGGCCCTGGTAGAGGCTTCCTCACAGATCGTCTGGACCACCAATGCCGACGGCGATGTTGTTGAAGACTCGCCCTCCTGGCGCGCTTTTACCGGCCAGACTGTCGACCAATGGAGGGACTCGGGGTGGATCAACGCCTACCACCCGGATGACCAGAAACGGATCCTGGCAAACTGGCGCAGGGCCATAGCGGAAAAGACCTCGCTCGTGGCCCAGTACCGCCTGCGTCAGCAAGACGGGCAGTGGCGTTGGACGCTGGTGCGGGCCGTGCCGCTATTGGCGCCTAACGGCTCGGTGCGCGGCTGGGTCGGGATGAACACCGATATCACCGAACGCAAGCAGGCGGAAGCCGACACCTTATTTCTTCTTGACCTGAACGAATGCATTCGTTTCGCCGCGAATGCGGATGAGCTGATATGGGCGGTAGCAGTCTCCCTGGGCGAGCATGTGCACGTGGCGCGCTGCGGCTTTATTGAAATCGATCCTGACCGCGACCGTTTTACGATCGAGCGCGACTATCATCCTCATGCGCCGTCTTTGGTTGGCGACTATACACTCAGTTCCTTCGGCCCGGCCGTCGTCAACACCGGAAAAGCCGGGCAAACCATCGTAATCTGTGATACTGCGCATGACGAGCGTACGACGGAATATCTCGAAAGTTACCGGCAACTGGGTGTTGTGGCTTATATCGCCGCTCCCCTGTTACGTGACGGCCGGATCGTGTCGGCGCTGCTCATCGCCACGAGCGAGCCGCGCGAGTGGGGTGAACGCGAGGTGGCATTGGTTACAGCCGTGGCCGAGCGAACCTGGCTCGCCGTCGAGAAACTTCGCCTCGATGCCGCGCTGCGGCAAAGTGAGGCGGCACTTCGCGAGGCCGACAGGCGCAAGGACGAATTCCTCGCGACGCTAGCCCATGAGTTGCGCAATCCGCTGTCGTTGATGCGTAACGTGGTCAACCTGATTCAGCTACCGGGCTCGCCG
>JBFJTQ010000106.1:0-7196 GCA_041625275.1 Binatia bacterium
CACATGGGGAAAAAGAGTTGTTGGTGAAATAGCTTATGGCAAAAGCCGCAGCCGACCTTGTTCTTTGTAACGGAATGATCGTGACCCCGGCCGGGACGATAAAGGGCGGAGTCGCGATAGCCGAGGGCGAAATAGTGTTTGTCGGTGAGGATTCTTTTTTACCCCGAGCAGAGCGCGAGATTGATCTCGCCGGAAAATATCTTCTTCCCGGAGTCATCGATCCCGAGGTGCATCTGGGAGGTCATCGTCCGCTGGCCGATGATTTCCGCAGCGAAACGAGAGCGGCTGCTGCATCCGGGGTAACCACCTGGGGCATGCAGCTCGTCAGCCTCGCCATGACGGGCGGCGCCGATAAGGTCAAGGGACCTGCGGATATTCCGACGTTTACCCAGGCGCTGCCCTTTTTCTACGAGGCGTCGCGATCCGCCGCCATCGACTTTTTCCTTACGCCAATCCTGGGAACTGACGAACATGTGGCCGAAATACCCACTCTGGCGGATGAACATGGCATTACGTCATTCAAGTTGCACCTGCAGATGCAGGGGCCCTGGAAATCTGCCTGGCCCGCCTATGCTTTCGACGACGGCAGTGTTTACGCTACATTTCAAACGGTAGCAAAACTGGGTGGGCCGGGGATTGTCCTCATGCACTGTGAAAACTGGGAAATCGCCCGTGTCCTGCAGCAACAGCTCATGGAAGCCGGACACACTGACATGGGCGCCTGGGATGACCGCTCTCCCTGGTTTACAGAAGCGGCTCATGCGAGAGCCTATTTGTATTATGCGAAAGTCACAGGTTGTCCCGTTTACGTCGTCCATGTGACAACCAAGGAGACAATCGAGGAAGTTAAGAAGGCCAAAGCCGAGGGGGTGGCGGTTTATGGCGAGATCGGCACTCACTATCTTGTGCTCCACAAGGACGCCTGGAAAATCAACGTGCCGCTGCGCGATCGTTCCACACACGACACGCTCTGGCACGCACTCGCGTCGGGAGACATCGACTGCATCGGCAGCGATCATGTGGCGCATACCCGAACACGCAAGTCCATGGAAACGGGGAACGTCTGGACGACCGTCAGCGGTTTCCCATCGCGCGTGGAGGGAATGTTGCCGATGATGCTGAGCGAAGGAGTAAACAAGCGGCGGATCTCGATAGAACGCTTAGCCCAAGTCGCCAGCGAGAACCCCGCCCGGATCTTCGGACTCTATCCGAAGAAAGGCGCTATTCTTCCCGGCTCTGATGCCGACCTAGTGGTCGTTGATTTGCACCGCCGGGCAAAGATCACTAAAGATCTCCTGCACACAATAACGCCCTGGTCTATTTACGAAGGCTGGGAAGTAACCGGCTGGCCGGTCATGACGATAGTTCGGGGCAACATCGTCATGGATTGGCCCGAAGGTGAACCGCGCGCCAGAGTTACGGATGCGTCCGTCGGCCGTTACTTCCGTCGGCAACTAGCGCGTGATCGCTAGATTTTCCGTTGTGCGTTTCAAACAGCAAACCCATGACATTGGCCGTGGAGATCGGTGAACTTAGGACATCACCTATGCCGTATGCAGCTTCTTATGCTGCAGATTTGCGTGCTTCACGTTGCAACCGGGAATATTGCAGATCATTTTTTCAGGCGCGTTGTCGTAGTCGAGCCATTTCATATGTTTCCACGGCCTCTTGCCCCAAAACAGATCGTCGATCACGAGCAGTGGTTTGATCAGCAGGGGGCGCAAAGGGATCGGAGTCCATTGAATCGCCTTGACGGCCAGCGTGTGCCACCATGCGGTCGGTTTGTTGTAGCAGCACGAGGAAACACAAATCACACAATTGGACCATTGGCCTCTTGAAGCGAGCCGGTACTTGTAGCAGCTATCGACGTTGACGAGGTATTTCTCCACGCCGTTGTAGACTTCCTTGCCGCCAAAGGGAATGCTGTGCGACGGGCATGTACGGGCGCACTTCATGCAGTATTTGCAGACATCCTCGACGCCAATGTCCACGGGTTTGTCGGCGGCCAGCGGCAAATCGGTCGTGACCACGGACAGATGAAGACGCGAGCCGTACTCCTCATGAATAAGCATGCCGTGGCGGCCCAACTCTCCCAGTCCGGCATTCACGGCGAGAGGTATGGGGTTGACTTCGCTTCGCCCATAATGGTGCGCGCGGGCGGGGTAACCCATCTCGCGAATGTAGCTGGCAAGCATGAAGGTCGTTGGGATGGTGTGGATGTTTCCCAGGCCGTAGTCGGCGTCGGAGATTCGGCTGTTGTTGCTTAGAAATTTCTCGTAATCGCTGGCGAAGCCCAGACAGATCGCGTACTGGTGGGGCAAGTTCACCGGGTCTCCCGGTTTTTCTCCCGTCGCGGCGTTGCCGCGAGCACGGTGAGAATAGACATAAAGCTGATCCAGCTTGGCAATCCCTACCACGTCGGCACCGAAGAAGCGGGCTACCTCTTTTATGTTGCGAGCCATCTTGGCGGTATCGTTAACGGGCATTTTTTCGGGATTCACCGGCCCTTCGGGTACCGCGCACATGATATGCTGCAAAGAATTGTATGGATTGGGAGCACCCCCGCCGGCTGGGCCCAAGACGCGGCGGAAAGGATCGGAGCCGGCGTTGGTCGTTCGCCAGCTACGGAGCTTCTCGCCCAGCTCCCCGCGATCCACCCGGGGGTGAGGCGTCTCGCGCTCATCGATCTGCCTCTGGGGCCCTACTATTTGGTAAGTTCGCAGGTTCTGTTTTTCGTTTGTCAGCATTGGGAACGCTCCTTGTTGAACCTTATGTCCAAAAAGCACGGGAATAAGCTCGATGACAAAGTTGCGTCAGGCATAGGCGCGCTACAAAAGAAATAGACGCCGCCGAGGTTAGGCGGGAGAGACACGGTCACAGAGGCGATGGATCAACGCTTCGCCCTGCCAATGAGCTTGGAACTGTTTTGCCTTCGGCGCTTTCGGTTCCCGTTCCGTCATTTTTCTACCTACGGGATGATCACTTCTTATCCCGAAAGTAATCAGCGTTGATTTGAGCGTACTGGCGCCACTGTTCCGGCACTTCAGAATCGGCGAAAATGGCGTTGGCCGGGCAAGCCGGGACACATGCAGCGCAATCAATGCAATCTTCGGGATCGATGTAGAGCATCCGATCGTTGTCGGTGCCATGGATGCAGTCCATTGGACATACGTCGATGCAGCCCGTGTCCTTGACGTCAATGCAGGGTTCCGTGATGACATAGGTCATTGCTTTCAATCTCCTCTCGCCGACAGTTGCCGCTAAGCCGTATGCAGCTTCTTATGCTGCAGATTGACGTGCTTCACGTTGCATCCGGGAATAGTGCAAACCATCTTTCGAGGCGCATTGTCGTAGTCGAGCCACTTCATGTGTTTCCACGGCCTTTTGCCCCAAAACAGATCGTCGATCACGAGCAGTGGTCTGATCAGTAGCGGGCGCAAAGGGATTGGAGTCCATTGAATCGCCTTGACGGCCAGCGTGTGCCACCATGCTTTGGGCTTGTTGTAACAACACGAGGAAACGCAAATCACACAATTGCCCCACTCCCCTCTCGACCCGAGCCGGGCTTTGTAGCAGGTATCGACGTTAATGCGGTATCTCTCGACGCCGTTATGAATCTCCTTGCCGCCGAAGGGGATGCTGTGTGACGGGCATGTACGGGCGCACTTCATGCAGTATTTGCAAACATCCTCGACGCCGATATCGACAGGCTTGTCGACGGCAAGCGGCAGATCTGTGGTCACAACCGACAAATGCAGGCGCGAGCCGTATTCTTCGTGGATGAGCATGCCGTGGCGACCCAACTCTCCCAGTCCGGCGTTGACGGCCAAAGGTATAGGATTGACTTCGAAGCGGCCATAACCATGCGTGCGCGCGGGATAACCCATTTCTCGTATATAAGCCGCAAGCAGGAAGGTAGGCTGGAGCGAATTGATGTTTCCCAGGCCATACTCGGCATCGGAAATCCGGCTGTTGTTGGTGAGAAACTTTTCGTAGTCGCTTTCAAACCCGAGACAGATCGCGTAGCGATGTGGGAGATCAATCGGGTCTCCAGGCTTTTCCCCTGCGGCGGCATTGCCTCTGGCGCGGTGCGAATAGACGTAGGCTTGATCGAGATGCGTGATGCCCACTACATCGGCGCCGAAGAAACGGGCGATTTCCTTGATGTTGCGCGCCATTCTCTCCGGATCGGCGACAGGGGTCTTGACCGGGTTGACGCGGCCTTCCGGCAAGTTCCTGTAAATATCGTAAAGCGAGTTGTATGAGTCCTCCTCGTTGCCGCCGCCGCCGAACACACGGCGGAAAGGGTCCACGTCCATGCGGCTTTTGCGCCATTTGCGCAGTTTTTCTCCCAACTCGCCGCGGTCAACCCGCGGATGCGGAGTCTCGCGTTCGTCAATCCGCCGTTGAGGGCCAGCGATACGATAGCTTCGCGGGCTGGCCTGTTTTGACTTGAGCATGCAGACCCCCTTCGCGCTGCTTCTAGGCGCGCAACGTCCGAGATTTCGCGCGAATATATGCCGCATCCATTGGCGGGTCAAGAAAAACTGGCTGAGTTCCCAAGGTTGCGGGCTGGACCGAACCTTGCTGCGCTGAAGGCCTTGGCTGTGGCGCGAAAAATGGCGGCTCTCACGCTGCCACCCCTAGCGACCACGGGCAGAAAGCCCGCGCCCATCGAAGCATCACGTAGAGAGAAGCGTTAGGGTCACCAAAGCTATCCTCGCCCGATGAACGGAATTGGCCTTCCCTCTGTTCGCTCGAGGTAGCGTACAAAGCGGTATTTATTCTCGGCCAGATCCAGCGTTGGTCTATCGATTTGTCGGTGCACTAAACTCTCTTCGACTTTGCAGACGATAAAAGCCAACTCGTGGCGATCGAGCGCCCCCAAACCCTTGGTGCGGAAATCGTCCAACTTTGTCAGTGTAACCGCGTTTTTTATCCCCGCTGCCTTTGCCATCGACTCCAGGTCGGTATTCCCGGAAGTCGCGGTCGGATAGCTGATGCGGCTGCCGCTGTAGACACCGTTGTCGAAGACAAACACGACGAGATTGCCAGGCTGCAAATTACCGAGGGTCGGAAGATTAAATAGCGAAAGAAGAATACTGCCGTCCGAATCCAAAACGATAACTTTTCGATGCGGTAACGCAACGGCCAGACCCATTCCCACACCGAGGGCGCAGCCCATCATGCCGACAAGGAGATTCCCCTCATGATTTGACAAGTTCGCCCACTCGATTCGCTGGCCGCTCTGCGAGGTGATGACCAATTGATCGCTCATTCGCTGCACTAAAAGCTCGAGGCAATCGTAGCGAATCATACTGTGTACTCTCCCGCGAATAAAAGTGCCACCGGGCTGCGCAGCGCATTCATGGTGCGCACGGCGTCTTTGACCTTGGCCGGGAGCTGGTCGCCAGTTTCAATGACGACATACGGAATCCCCAATCCCTCCAACAGCGGCATCGTTCGCTGCCCAACCGTGGCATACAAAAAGCTGTTACGCTGATCGCCGAATCCACCCAAGAATCCAACCACGAGGAGAACAGGCACGCCGAGTTGCCTGCCGATGGTCAGCAGACTATAGCTGGCAACGTATAGGCCGCTACTCTCGAGATAGCAGGCCGCCTGCTTTCCGCCCAGGACGGCTCCTGCCGCGATAGTCACACCTTCAGCTTCACTCGCCACCGGCACCACGGCAATATCCGGATCGCGCTGCATCAGAGGGAGAATCTGACTCAACCTCGATTCCGGAAGATACGTCAGAAAGTCAATGCCTGCGTCCTTGAGACTGTCGACGATTCCTTTTGCGAGTTCTTCCTTCACGAGCCGTAACGTCAAATATCAAGTCCACCGACTCACCGCAACCACTAAGGGTATTAACAAGAGTGGATACGGGCACAAAGGTGGATTTAACCGTTGGATTCCGAATGAGCGATTGCAAAACCACGAGGTGCCGGCGTGCCGGAGAGGTATGCTTCAACGGCTATCGAAAAACACCTGTGAACGTTGGCGGAACGCTTTTCTTTAATCGCCACGAGGAGGATCCTGCAGGAAACGAGCTGTCGCCCGTTAGCGAGTTTGCGGGACTAGCCCGTCACCGAGCTTCGGAGTGCACGGGTTGGGCACGCGTTTTGACTCATCGAAGCAAGTGCGGCAGATTGGTACGCGTTATTGGCAACCGGCCCTCACATTCCCGACCTGGTGTCTCGAACCAGACGCTGCACATAACATAAACTGTCCCTTGAGGTGTAAGGACTCTGGCCGCAAGTGACGGTTCCCTTGAGCTTCCCCGGACCGGGAAATGCGTCTGTTTTATCAGGGCAAAAACGAGCCCAGTCCGTGATTACCTGGCACTGGTTCAAGTTGCCGGCGTTCTTTATCACCGGAATCAAGTAGCAACGCGATGGGTCGGCTTTGAACATGGGTTTAAGGTGCTTATTCGCTATCGTTTCATTCACACCATTGGCGATATTGCCACAATAGCCGACGTCGACTGCCGGCTGTCCCGCACAGTAAGGCAGCGCCTCGAAAAGATCCCGAACCTCAGTCGTGCTCGCGTTTTCAATATAGTAAGTCTCCCAACCGGCGGTGCTTTTGCCTCCCGATTGGAAATCCAGCGTCACCGTCTTCCCGCCGCAGAGACTTTGCACGACGACAATCGGCAAGCCGGGAAGCGCCTGGTTAACGGCAACCGCGCTCACGCTCACGTCGGCCGTGCCGCTCGTAGATTGACCGAATAAGTTTAACAGAGGCGTCAAAAACAACGGCGTCTTCATGGCCTCCCCGGCGTTGCCACCGTAGGGGTTGGCGGTCTCTAGCGCCACTCGAGCCCCATTTGCATTGTTGACGTTCACTCCGGACGTGACAATCGTGCCGTTCGTATTGTCGTACTTCACGAGGGTCACGTTCTTTTGGCCAATCTTATTGCTTGTACTCCTCACATAATCGTTGCCGGAACCGGGGTTGGATTCGCCGGGATTGAACTTCCTTGCCTGGTCCGTAACGGTGGACCACTGTCCAGTCGGAATTGCAGCAGCGGCACTCAATGCCGCCGCATCCACGGCCGGCTGCCCCTGAGATCGGACGTAGGCAACGTGCCCGGTGTCCAATCCCATCCCCACCATAATCAGAAGCAGAGTGATCATTAGAGTCGCGAAGATGAGCACGTAGCCCTGTTCGTTTTTAACAGACGGCATATA
>JBFJTQ010000107.1:0-7194 GCA_041625275.1 Binatia bacterium
CAGGGAAGTGGGAGGCTGTTCATGGTGGTTACAACGTCGTTTACATGAACAAGAACCCGCACTATGGGGTCCCTCTGGATGCATTGCGTTCATTGGAAGCGGAGGGAGTGATTGGTGCGGGCAAGCTTTACCCGGCCTTTTACGTTATTCCAGGCAATCAGGGCTCTCCGTCGGTCATGCGTCGTGTGGGGCAGGAGATTGCCGCCGACTTAAAAAAGGACGGTGTTGAAGGCGTGCTCCTGGTCGCCACGTGAGGGACCTGCAGTCGCAGCGGTGCTGTGATCAGCAAAGAACTAGAAAAGGCGGGTTTGCCCGTAGCGATCGTCAGTGCGATGTATCCCGTAGCCGAGCAGGTGCGCGCCAACCGAATCGTGAAAGGCGTCAGCATACCTCATCCCTGCGGTGATCCGAGCTTGCCCCCGGACCTCGATGCGCGTCTGCGCCGCGAGATCGTAGAGACAGCCCTTAAGGCGCTCGAAGCGGAGGTCAAAGGGCCAACGCTGTTTTCGCCGAGCATGGCGGTTAGCGGGTAATAAGAATGAGACTCGAACTGGCAGACTTCCCTGTGAGCGAAATCCGCTTGGGTCGATCGTTTCGCTATGAGAACGGCGCGCTGGAGATCGATGCCGCCCATCTCGAAGCGATGATCTTGCGCGATGGCCGGATTCGGGAAGCGTCGTTGACGGTGGTGCGGCCCGGAGAACACGCGCGGATCACGGGGATACGGGATGTCGTCGAACCCAGAGTGAAGGTCAATGGCGCCGGCCAAGTGTTTCCCGGAATCCTCGGCCCCGTAGAGTCGGTGGGCGATGGCCGCACGCACCGGTTGTCGGGAATGGCGGTGGTGGCAACCTCAGCCTATGAGGGAACCGTCAGGGCCGGATTAGGCGTACAGCGCAGCGCCCTGTTGGACCTGTGGGGACCTGGAGCAGAGGCGTCGAAGTTCAGTGCTCTGGTGCCTCTCGTATTGGTCATGCGCTTGCGCGAAGGACTGTCGGAACTCGATGCCCATACCGCTATCCAGGGGGCGGAATTTCAAGTGGCGCGCCGTATCGCGGAAGCCACCATCGGCATTGCGCCGGCCAGCGTCGAAGTTTTCGATTTGACTGTCAAGCGGCCCGAACTGCCCAACGTGGTGTTGGTTCAAGGCTGTTTGACGGACGATCATCATGTGCACTCCGGTGTCAGTTATTACGGCTTGCCGATTCGCGAGTCTCTTGCGACCGTCGTTCACCCCAACGAGCTGCTCGACTGCGCCATGGCCGTCAATGCGACTCGATGCATCGGCTACTTCCCGATCACTTGGGACTGGCAGAACCACCCGCTCATGCTGACGCTATGCCGCGATCACGGTCGGCGTTTGAACTTTTGCGGCATGATTCTGCAGCGCATTCGCTATGAGACCTTTCACGGCAAGGAAGTGATCGCCCAGAATGCGGCGCAGTTGGCGGTGACGCTCGGAGCTGAAGGGGCGCTGGTGACATGGTTGGGATCGGGCAATGCGTTTGTGGATGTGATGCTGACAGTGCGCGCGTGTGAACAGCGCGGCATCAAAACCGTCTTGGTCACTTATGAGTACGGGGGAAAAGACGGGGTCGACTCGCCGTTGTTATACTATGTGCCGGAAGCGAACGCCGTGGTAAGCACCGGTAGCCGCGATCGTTGGTTAGAGCTGCCGGAAGTAGAGCGGATTGTCGGACCGTACGAGCAGGTAAAAATACTCAGTTACCCAGGGGCGCCGGTGGCGGAGGCCAAGGGACCGTTAACCTTGGATGCGCGCGATATGGTCGTCGGCGGCGTCGATAATTGGGGTAAGGAATCCTGGATCTGCACGGCTTACTAAGAGTAAGGGTGCGCTTCAGCCTAATTTGGTGAAATAGCCCATGGAGAATCTCACGCCGGTCGTTAAGGCCGCAGCCAGTGTTCTGATCCATACCCCCGGCCTCGTTTGTCACGGCTCCAAGCCGGCGCGCGAAATTGCTTCGGATCCTTTCCGACGCGAGCAGCTGCGCGCAGCGCTGCGATCCTTTGATGCGGCACAAAGTTATCTGCCTAACTTGGCGTTTGTCGGTAGCCGTGCGCCGGAAGGATTATACGACATCGAGCGCCCCTGGTTTGATCATAAAGCCGAGCCCGCAGAAGGATGCAACGCGTTCGGCAGTATTATCGATGAGAGCAGGTTTCTTGCACTGGTGGCTCTGGCGGACCCGTTCAAAAACATATCGCTGCTCGACCGGTTCTGGGAAGATACGGCTCCCAGGCTTGAGGGCTCCGTGGTATGTCGTCCTTTCATCGCCAGTACCCCCGGACTCGTGGATGCCAACGGTCTTAAGACTAAAATTACTGACGGGCACGGGGTACCGCTTTTTCTTGGTGCACAGCCGGAGCCGGTGGGCTGGGTGGCCAACGGCCATGTTGAAGACGATTCGCTTTCAGCCACGGTCCTGCTTGAAAATCTTTGCGCCAAGGTTTCCGGGGCTCTCGCGCTGCAGGAAATCTTCGTTAAGAACGGTGGATCAAACAAGAAAGACATCGATTTGCTCGTAGGCTGTTCGGAAGAAGCCGTTGGCGATCGCTATCAGCGTGGGGGTGGAAATCTGGCGAAGGCGATTGCCGAATTCGGTGGTTGTGAGATGGCCTCCGGCTTCGATATCAAGGACTTTTGCGCTGCGCCAATTCCAGCAATGGTCACGGCGGCGGCGCTGGTTCAAGCCGGTGTTTTCCAGAATGTGCTGGTGGTGGGCGGGTCGTCTTTACCCAAGTTGGGGATGAAGTTTCTCTATCATCTTCAAAAACGCATGCCCGTCCTGGAGGATATGCTTGCGGCGGTGGCTGTGTGGATCGGCCGGGACGATGGTCAGAGCCCGGTTGTTAACCTCGCGGGTGTGGGGCGGCACCCCGTGTCGGCGGGCGCTTCGCTGGACCAGCAGCTGAAAACACTGGTGGTCGAACCGCTTAACCGGCTCGACCTAGAGGCCGGACTCATTGATAAGTTTGTCACGGAGTTGCATAATCCGGAAATAACAGTGCCGGCCAACGGGGGTGATGTCGCCGAGCGCAACTATCGCATGCTCGGAGCGGTGCTCGCCAAAGCCGGCAAAATTCGGCGCGATGAGGTGGCTGGATTCATGAGAGAAAGGGGACTGCCCGGATACGCACCGACGCAAGGGCATATTGCGTCGGCTCTAGCGTATGTGCCGCACGCTTGCCAGCGGCTGACCCGGGGTCCATTCCAGCGCTGTTTGCTCTTTGCGCGCGCGAGCTTGTTTTTGGGTCAGATGACGCAGTTAAGTGATGGCATGTCCGTGTTGCTGGAACGGCATCCATGACGATCGATTATCAGCGTGAGTCATCATCAGAAAGGAGGCCAATGAAGCTTCAGGGCAAGAAGATCACCATCCTCGGCGAGCGCGACGGCGTGCCCTCGCACACGATCGAACAGGCCATCGAAGGCTTGGGTGCCGAAGTCGTTTACTCTACGACCCAGTGCTTTGTTTGAACCGCGGCCGGAGCTGTGGACCTTGAGGTTCAAGGTCGAATCAAAGAGCTGGCGGAAACCTACGGAAGGGACGATCTCGTTGTTCTTTTGGGTGCTCCCAACGTGGATGCCGCACGAGTGCAATTCGAGACGGTCACGCGGGGGGACCCTACGTTCGCCGGTCCCTTGGCGGGCGTTGAGCTTGGGCTGGCCGCATACCACGTTTTTGAACCGGAAGTGAAAGCGCTCATCGATGCTGATCGTTACAGCGAGTTGATCGAAACTCTGGAGCTAGGTCTAGAATCGGAATCGATCGTAGAGGCTTTACAACAGGCTCGCGCTGTCGGCTCTTCTTAGCTGCTGCCCGACCCGTTGGCGGCATTTGGAGCATTCACGTATCCGTCTGAAGCATAGACTTCATGGGCATCTACCGTATTGGCGTTCTAGCGGGCGACGACATCGGACCGGAAATCGTTCCGCAAGCGGTGGGTGTATTGGCTACGGCGGCTGAGAGTACGCCGGGTCTCAGCCTGCAATTCATAGATGCGCCAATTGGCGCGCAGGCGTATCAAGCCACCGGCTACACGTTGCCTCCTGGCACCCTCGAACGGCTAGCCGAACTCGATGGCTGGATACTCGGGCCGCTGGGACATGCAGCCTACCCGCGCCACGATCCGAATGCCATTAACCCGCATCCCATCATTCGCCGCCACTTTGACTTGTACGCAAATATTCGTCCGAACCGCTCGCTGCCCGGCGTGAAGGCGCTACACGAGGGTGTCGATATGGTCATTGTGCGCGAGAACAACGAGGGGATGCAGCCTGATCGTAACATGCACAAGGGCAGCGGCGAGTTCATGCCGACGCCGGACATCGCTTTGTCGACTCGGGTCATCACGCGCAAAGGCTCGGAGCGCATCGCACGGGCCGCTTTTGGGCTCGCTCGCTCGCGAGCCCATGCGCGCGCAGATTCGGGTCAGAGTCATCCCTGCGGCTCGAAACCGCGCGTCTCCGTCATTCATAAACGTACCGTCTTCAAGCTCACCTGCGGCCTTTTCGTCGACTCGGTGATGGAGGTAGCTCGTGACTTTCCGGATGTGGACGTGGACGATTACCACGTCGATAGCTTAGCGATGGCGCTGGCGATGAAGCCGCAGCGTTTCGACACGATCGTCGTTACGAACATGTTCGGTGATATCCTAAGCGACCTGGCGGCGGGATTAGTCGGTGGTCTCGGTTTGGCTCCCGGGCTGAATGTCGGGGACCGTTACGCCATGGCTCAAGCCACCCACGGTTCCGCACCGGACATAGCGGGCCGCAACATGGCCAACCCATACGCGATCATGGTCTCGGCGCAAATGCTGCTCGCCTGGCTGGGCCAGAGGCATGCCGATCAATCGGCCGTATCGGCGGCTCAAAAAATCGATAAAGCGATTCATCTGGTGCTAAGCCGTGACGGTGTGCGCACACCCGACATCGGCGGCAACGCCAACACAGACGAATTCGGTCGTGCCGTGATTCAGCGGCTTCGCTGACGACAGGAGTGGGTTGCGTATTGAACGTGCGAGTACCCCGCCGACTAACCGTGGCCTATAGTGGGAGCTGAACCTAAGATAAGGGGTGACCATTTCCCAGTCTCAGGTCGGCCTTTTGCCGCGAGTCGCGCTCAACGCACCCGCTAGTGCTTCCATACCGAACCCCTGGTGTCAGGGGGCTTTTGAAGACTAACATCGTAAAGCCGTATGGCGCAGTTCAAAATAGGCGAGACGCGACGCTCCCCGAGGGAGCGCAGAAGGTCCCCGTCCCTGAAGGATTTTACGCTTTGCTCTCCGGCGAGCATTTGTTAACTCAATCATGAGCCGTGCTAAAACACAAAAAGGACTTTAAGAGTTCGCGGTACTTCGGTTACGCTTCTCCCGGTCTCGGCGTAAGCTTGGCCGAACGGTTCATCTCTCTCGCGCCATGGATTGCACTTTCAATTGCGGAATCCAGGATAATCCCAATGTCCCTTCTCCGCTAGCCGGGACTGGATTACGGCCTGTTCCGCGGAGATTACTATTGTTAAGAACCATCGGTAGTGAGATAATTAGCGGGGCTGGGGCTACTCATCTCGAAGAATCTTCGGGGAACGCCGAGGAAGGATGGCACTTGAAGCACGCATGACTTATTCGATGCCGCTCGAAGTCTATCTCCAGACCGGCGTAGTGCGCGGAATTCTGGTAACCAACCATGACCGTCTCAGCAGTTATCTGATCTTGCGCGAGGGGGATGAGGTTTTTTCTCTTCGGGATGCCACCCTGGAACTCCCCGATGGAAAAGTCGTGAATGTCGGTTCGGATGACTATATATTCTATATGCATGAAGTTTTCCTCATTGCCGACCTGAGCCGGCAATCTGTGGCAGACCGTTCCGGGTATGCGGATATGTACGTGAGGAAGGATTCTAACAAGGCCTTGCTGAACGTCGGGCCTTACTGGATTCGAGGAGATGTCCATTTGGTTCCGGGTGCGCCGCTCCATGATATCCTGCTGGCAAAGACCCGTTTTATCCCCGTCACCGACGCAACGCTCATCGATCGCCCTGATATCGGACCGCGTACCTATCTCGTAAACCGAAGCCGAATTGGTTGTATGACGGCGTTAGGGGATGGCTTAGTTGAACTATAAGTGTGCGCCGCCGATTCGTGCTTTTCGACCGGTACGGGTTATGCTTCAGAATGAAGCACCCTCAGTGTCCACGGCTAAGTTGGCGGTAGGATCACATTGGGTCAAAAGGTTTGCGCGGCTAGGTTCCAAGATGCCTCTCGCGTCTAAAGCGTGGCGCCGCCTGTGAGGACATACTAGTGTCGATGGTTTTCGGCGAAACAGACTCCTACGCACTGCCCCTCGAAGTGTATCTCCCATCCACGGTGATATTAGGCACCCTTGTGACCAGGCACAATCGACTCAGCAACCACTTGAATGCGCGCTCGAGCCACGACGCCATAGTCCTAAAGGACGCAAGGATTGAAGATTTAGACGGAAACCGTCTGCCGGTGAGTTCCGAGGAGTGCCACTTGTATCCGCGGGAAATCTTGTTTATTGCCGACCTTAGCCCGACGGTCCATGCGGCGCAATCGGGCTGGGATCAACAACCGATCAAAAAGGAACAGAGACGTGCTTTCCTTCACGTCGCCCCCTTTTGGATTCGCGGTACCCTATATCTCCTGCCGGGCGGAGCGCTCAGCGATCTTTTGATGGTGAAGAATCGTTTCATCCCCATAACCGATGCGACGATTATCAACCACCCAGTGCGAGCGCCCCGTACTTTTCTCATTAATGACGTGAAAATCGGGTGTTTGGCTGCGGAGGATGCCGCCGAATATTGATTAGAGAGTTGTTTATGGCGATTCCGGTTCCCATTGAAATCAACCACGTGAAATCGAAAGGCGTCATTCGCATCACCTGGGATGATGGCCATGTGGGCGAATATCCGGAGGCATACCTTCGTGGATACTGTCCTTGCGCGATGTGCCAAGGACATGGTTCGGGTCGCAGATTCATTGATGTCCCCGACGCCAAGTTGTTGGAGATCACGGCGATCGGAAATTACGCTATCGAGTTTATTTGGGTGGATGGCCATAGCACGGGAATCTACAGTTACGATTACTTGCGTTCCGTCTGTCCTTGTCCCACATGTCAAGACCTTCGTTCATGACGACGTTTCAGAAACCTCCG
>JBFJTQ010000108.1:0-7182 GCA_041625275.1 Binatia bacterium
GGAGCCCTTGAACGATTGCACGTCTCGGCTGACCTCTTGGCCGTTGCGCAGTCGAATGGTGACGCGGGCCCCGAGATAACCTTCGAGCTTACCGGAAGCCTCATCGACGACCAGTTTAATTTTTTGGCACAGGGAAAGAATCGACGGTTCTGCAAAGCTTTCGCCAGCGAATCCGCCGGGGTCTTTGGGATCGCGCGTGAGCGAAAGCGCGACGGAGAAGGGGATGCTGTACTGCGCCATCATCACGTCCTTGGGCTCGAGGATGTTGTGATGGGTGATCATTTTCTCCGAACCGGCGATGGTTATCTCCATGATATCCGCGGTGCTGAAAGAATGCTCGGCGATGAGTTCTTGCACGGCCTGGATGGGCGCCTGGGCCGTGATGTGGCAAGGGAAGCGTTTCATGCAGATCTTAAAGACTTCGTACTCTTTCCCCAGCGCATGGGTGAGCCGGGCGAGATCCGGTTCCCGGCTGTAAACTTGCAGGAATCCGAAATGTCCCTCCAAGACGCCCACGGGTCCGCTAAAGCCGTCGTGCGCCAGCGTCGCCGCTAGAACGCCGCCCTCGGCGGCTCGTCCCAGGTGGAGTCGCTTGACCATACCGCCGCTCGCAGACTTGGCAAAGGCCAGGATGCCCGAACCCAGTGAAGCGGCAATACCGAAAGCTTGAACGATCTGATCAGGATTGAGGCTCAGCAAATGGCCCACTGCCGCTGCGGCTCCAAGCGGACCGGTCAGGCCTGGCGCGTGAAAGCCGAGCTTCTCTGAGGTCTCCCGGCAGGCGTGGCCGATGCGAAACATCACTTCGCAGCCGGCGACGAGCGCCGTTAGAAGCTTCTCGCCGCTCGCTCCCACCTCTTCCGCGACGGCGAAAGCGGCCGGAACCAGGGTCGCCCCGGCATGAACGCCGGCGCCCGGCTGGCGCACGTTGTCCAGCTCGAAGGAATGGGTGAGTCCGCCGTTGGCCAGAGCGGCGAAGGGCGCGTGAATTTTTTCACCGCTCGCGCCGAAAATGGAGCTCTTTCCGCCCGCGCCGTAGCGGCGGGCGTACCGAATAAGCGTCTGGCTCCACGGGAGCGAAACACCATAAATCGCGGCCCCCAGCGTATCGAGCACACAATCGATCATGCGCTCTCTTACGGGTGAGGGAATTTCCCTGTAGGAGAGATTGGCGGCGTACGTAGCTAGAGTTTTTGTTGGGCTCAAGGTTTCCTCTCAGGCCGGCTTAATTAACGTGTTCAAATGCCACATCTTTCTCCGAGCATTTCAATCTGTCTTCAGGTAAGGGTTTGTCGACAATTTATTTTCCAATGCTTTATCCTGTCATTCTGAATGCAGCGTAGCGGAGTGAAGAATCTCGACCGAGATCCTTATGCACTGATCAGGATGACAGACACGCGCGTTACAACCCATTTGTTAACTTTTTATCGGACCCCCTAACGCTTCGACCTATATCAACGACCCGATTGAAAATGAAGGGTGAGGGCGCGAAAAATCTTTTCCGGCGTGAGTGGCAGATCCTTGATTCTCACACCCAGCGCATCCTCCACGGCGTTGGCGATGGCCGCCGAGACTGTCAGCGTTCCGGTCTCGCCAACCCCCTTGGCGCCAAACGGACCGTTCTCGTGAGGCACTTGAACGACGATAGGCCTGATGGTCTGGGGAAAATCCAGGATTGAAGCGATCTGATAATCGAGAAGGGTTCCGTTCAGAAGTTGCCCGTCTTCGAAAGTGAGGAACTCAAAGAGCGTGAGTCCAAGATGGGTTACCGCGCCGCCTACGAGCTGCTGCTCGCAATGCTTGGGATTGATCGCAGTGCCCGTATCGCCCACGCTGCAGAGGCTAAGAATGCGTAGCTTCCCGGTTTCCGGATCCACTTCCACTTCAGCGGCGGTTGCGGACGGGAACCAGTATTCGGTGCATTTGTCCGACAAGCCGGTCTCTGGGTCCATCGGTATCCCCGTTGTCTGACACACGGCTTCACCCGTGATGGTTGTGCCAAGGCTGCCGAATTTGGCCAGAAAGGCCTGCGGGATACTCATGCGGCGTTCCTCGGATCCGCGCACACAGATACAGCTATCTCTCGCCACCAGGTCATCGGGACTCACTTCAAGCTTTAAAGCGACGGCGGCAAAGAGTTGTGCCTTGACCTTGGCGGCAGCCATGCGGACGGCGTTTCCCATGTGGAAAGTGGAGCGGCTTCCGGCCGTAATTGTGTCGTAGGGCGTGACGTCGGTATCGGGCTGGACGATGTGAACGTGATCGAAAGCGATACCGAGCTCTTCGGCGGCGATCTGTGCCATTACGGTTTCAGAGCCTTGGCCCATCTCTACGGTGCTGGTGAGCACGTTAACGCTGCCGTCGGCGTTCATGATGACGATTGCCCCGGAAATCGACGGAGTGAGCACGGCCTTAGCGCCGGCGGCTATGCCCTTGCCCCGCGGCTTGCCCCCAACTGTCTTTGGTCTCGGTGCCGACCAATCGATGGCTTTGGCCGCCTCCGTCAGACAGTCTTTGAGCCCGAAAGCCTGAACCGGGGTCCCCGTTGCAAAGGGCTCTCCTTCATTGAGAGCGTGGCGCATGCGGAATTCCATCGGATCCGCGGCGAGAGCGCGGGCGATCATGTCCATCTGCGATTCGTAAGCCCACACGAGCTGTGGGACGCCGAAGCCGCGAAAGGCTCCGGCGGGCGGTTTGTTGGTGTAAACACAGTAGGAATCGATGGACACATTAGCGATCCGGTATGGCCCCGCTGAGGTATAGCCGGACTTGTGCACGATCCGCGGGCCAATCTCCGCATAGGCTCCGGTGTCCCAGTAGACGCGACATTCACGGCCGGTGATGACACCATCCTTCACCGCTGTCTTGATCTGGAATACGACGCCGTGCTTCGTGATGGTTTGAAATTCCTCCTCCCGGCTCAGGGCGTAGCGCACGGGTCGGCGCGTGACGAGCGCGAGGACCGCCACCAGCGGTTCCAGCTTGGCGTACACCTTGGCGCCGTAGCCGCCGCCCAGGTAGGGTACCCGCACGCGGATCCGGTTCAGGGGCAGGCCGAGAACGTTTGCGAGTTCGGTGCGGACAAACGAGGGTGATTGGCTTGCCGTCCAGAGGTTGAGGCGCTGGTCTTTGTCCAGGAAGGCGAGAGTAACGTGCGGCTCCATCGGTACATGTTGGGAAGGGGGAGAGCGGAATGTGTCTTCGAAAATACGGTCCGCCCCGGAAAACGCCTTCTGCACGTCGCCTTTTCTGAGTTTATAGTGGTAGCAAATATTGGATTTGCCGGCCGGTCTCAGGTGCGCCAGATCGGCAAAGGAGCGTGCAGGCCGGATCTCATCATGGATCACAAAGCTTTCAGGTCGAATCGCCTCGAGCACGTCCACAACGGCCGGCAGCGGATCAAAGTCGACCTCAACGAGTTGTAAAGCATCCTCGGCCGTGCGCAGGTCATTTGCAGCGACGGCCACCACCGGATCTCCCACGTGGAGGGCGCGATCGATGGCCAGAATGGGCTGGTCGCGGAATGCCGGCCCGAAGTAAGGATCCACCCCGGGAATGGCGGCAACATCGGCGCCCGTGAGTACGGCCGCGACGCCGTGAAGAGACTCGGCTCTGGATTTGTCGATGCGGAGGATGCGGGCGTGAGGGTGAGGGCTCCTCAAGACGGCGACGTGGAGCATTCCGGGCATCTCGATGTTGCCCACATAAAGCGCTTGCCCCGCCACTTTCTGCAGGGCATCGGCTCGGTTCACCGATTTTCCCACCACGGAGGTATCTGGCATGGATTCGCCTTCGGAGTCAGGAGATCGTCCTGATGACGCTTTGGTTGACGCCAAACGTGGGCACGAACGTGGAATGCTTACCGGGACCTCCCACCACGAGCACAATCAAGTCATCGGCTTTCTCCATTGGACGAATGCACGGAGGCATTCCATGCTCGAACAAATGCGGTCGCCGTTTCATCAGCACGTTTTCCACGTTGTCGCGAGAAAAGCGATCGAGGGGAGTGCATGCGGAGTTAAACAAACGCTCCTTGACGTCCTTCTTAGTCAATCCTCCTTTGCTCAGCGTGTCCGCGTGTTCCGGGGAAATGAGTAAAACAGGATCGCCGCCGAAGTAGATGTTGTTCGTGCCGACGACCGCCAGTGCGCTGGCGAGGGTTTTTAGCAGCCCCTCGGCGTCGAGACTCCCCTGGTCAATGAGATTTAGACTGCCGCTGCCGCCGATGACCGTGACCGTGCTGGTATCCGCTGGGTAGCCTTTCTCCACATGGAAGGGCTCCCAGGGACTTTCAGCTTCATTTTCGCCAAAGCAAAAAAAGAGTTTTCCCGGCATTCCCTGCGTCGCCCTGTCCATGTCGCCGGGTGTTCCCCCGCCCACATTGATGAGTACAAGTCTAATGGCCCGGCCGATGGTGACATTCGCCCTCCAGCCGGGACCCAATGCACCGGTGTCCGCCTTGAGCCCGATTTGCCGAGACATCGGCCCGTTAACGGCGATCAGGGGACTCACGGGATTCGTTGTTGCCTGAACACCATAAAGATTAAAGGCCGGGTCACACATGCCTTTGACCGCGGCTACCAGCACAGGCATGTATGCCGGCTTGCACCCGGCCATGACTGCATTGACGGCCAGTTTCTCAACGGAGAGCTCGGCCCATCTGGGCGGAATGACGCCGATGACTTCGTCTGAACCCATCTTGGCTTGCGCCAAAAAAGCCTCGACCCGTTCCACGGTCGGAGGAATCACCGGCAATCCATCGGTCCAGCCTTGGGCGAGAAAGTGCTCATAGACGGTTTCCTCCGTGCCTTCGACGCGGACTTGATCCTCTTTGTCTTTCATGAAACGACTTCCCTTGTTCCCGGGCCCTATCGCGCGGCGGCGGTTTTGTTGCTTACGCCGCGATCCCCGACAAGCCCGCGCACAACGTCGTCCGCTATGGCGGTTGCCGCGCCGGCAATTTCCTTCTGTGACATGCCGTCCAGGGGATGGCGCACCGTGACCAGGCGGAAGTCCTTCAGCCCAAGGACCTCGGCCTCTGACTTGGCCAGCGAAGCAAATACCGTGGTAAAGACGGAAACGGTCGGTACTCCTCGGCGCTCGAGTTCGACACTGTCGTGGCTACACCACGACGAGCATGACCCTCAATCGCCGACACCGTGGATGACCGCATCGGATAAATTGACCAGGTCGTTCATCACATCGGCCGGTGCAGTCTGCGACTGGATGCGCTTGGTCCGCTTGATGACGCCGGCGATCTTGTGCTTTTGCTGGATGGTTGCGACCAGTGCGTCAAGCACCTCGTCTGCATTGACCTTCTGGTTGCTCAGTACGCCGATCGTCTTGCCTTCAAGCGTATCCAGACCCGCCGCCAAAGATGCACGCAAGGCTCCACCGGGAGCCGTTGGTCTCAACATCACATAAGTTGCCATCTTGCCTCCGTCTGCTGAAAAAATCATGGTACTGCCTCGCAGTGCGGGCGACGTCATTACAGTCCCGCCTGCATCATGACGCGCCATCGGCACCGCTGGGGCATGTGACGGAAAGGAATTATAGCTCAGGGGATTGCCGACGCAAGGTGATTCATGAAAAACTTCGGCGTCGTCCTCGGTACGTTCCCGGATTAAAGGCCGGATGCGCAGCTCAACGTAAACGACACGTGGACCCCCCATAGCAAATACGTAATGGCAATCAGGGATCAACGTTTGAAAGAGAGCTGCCGCTCTTCGAGTTAAAAACTGATAGCTGACCGCTAATGGTGAGAAGTGCGAAGCGCGAAAAACGCCTTTGAAACTGCGCGGTGCGATGCTCCTGCCATGCCAGATTCACATCTCGGGCGCTAAAAATCTCCCTAATAACCTGCATATTCCGGTATCCAGCCGCATTCGGAAGACCCGCCAGCAAGGCGAAGTATCGAAGCGGGACCGCGGGTCTTCTATGGCTGGAAAACCTTGACATCTGGCGGAGCGGGGCGTTATAGCTGGCTCATAGCCCAGAAGGCAGTCAAGCGGTTCTTCGCTGTAAATCTGCGGTTGTCAAGAATCTTTCATATTCGTAAATGCGTTAACCTCGGTTTAGGATAAACAGTCGTGTCGATTGGGATGCTGCTGGTTACTGTATCTATCGCGGGAACGGCGTTGGGATTCTTCATCGCAACGCTCCTGGAGGAGATTCGCGTCAAAAAGGCACGCCGCACGAACGAAATCAAGGCTCGGAGCCGTATCCTAGCCAGCCTCAAAGAAGAACACGAGAAGGAGATTATAGAACAGATCTTCCGGACCGTAGACGCGATTCATGAGGATACCGAAAGGTCTCTTGGCCGTTTGCTGGGCAGGCTGAAGGACCTGTTGTCCATGAATTGAGGTTGCATGAAACAGGGCTATCCACGCGCACGGAACAGCCAGAACGCGCTGACTGCTTTGGGCGGGTCGGACCCGGACATGCAACTGCAATGCAGCTCACTTGTTTCGCTCATTTGATAAGTGCAAAATCCCGAAAACCAGTCAACGCAGACAGCCAAAGGCGCTGTTGGCAACAATTCAGAGGCACGGAGATCACTTCGCGCAGAAACGGCGAACCGACGACGCGCGGTTAGTGCTGATGATTGCTTTATTCCGCTGCCCACCTTCGAGTTAGCCGCGGTGAGCTAGTTGGGTGCGAACGCGAGGACAAACTTATCTTGGCGAAGACTAAGCGTGTTGTCTTAACTGCTTCGGACCGCTAATGGTCTTTGGTTGAACGACTCGGTCCCAGGAGCATTTCTTTCTTCAGCTCGTTTCTGACATGATCGAGTCTTTTTTGGAACCACGAGTCGGTCACCGGCCGATAGACCCGCTGAACGAGGTCCTTCTCGTCGTAATAGCCGCCGTTGACTGCACTTTGCTCAAAAATACGGCGCCAATCCATATGAATTCCTCCTTTTGGCTCATGCGCGCTTAACGATTCGAGGCAACCGCAGGACGAGAATTAGATCGTCCTCCATTTCGATCGTTCAACCAGGAGTTATCATCGCCGTTGTGTTTCATGGCCCAAGCCGGTGAGACAGAACGCGGTGCGGGGGTTGGGTCTTGATTTGTGTAGAAACTGCCTAAAGTCTAATCGATTTGCCTAAAAGCTCCAGTAGAGGCCAAAATCCGCCAATAGCCATGGCTATTCACAGACCGGGGTCGCATGACCGCTAAA
>JBFJTQ010000109.1:0-7123 GCA_041625275.1 Binatia bacterium
AACGACCAGCACCTTCGACAGTGCATTACTCCGGGTTATTTCTTCTTCGGTAACCTGAATGGCTTGTGGCAACTACCGCAGGTTTTTCCGAAATCTTTATATGCGGCTGATACCTTGCCGCCGTCTCTTGCTTCCGCAGCTTTCGCTAGGGCGAGCGCTTTCTGCTGGCTATCATAGGCCTTCCCCATGAAATCATCCCATTTAGCCCAAATATCCGGGCGCGCTCTCGATTCGCTCGATGTCGAGTTCTGTGGAAAGTGCTCTGCAAGTTTCCTCATGTCGAGTGCGTCGGCAATTTGGCGAGCCCTTGACGCAATCGTCCCATAGTCTTTCTTACCTACCGCAGCCTTGATTGCCTTGGCTGCAGCACTATTATTTTTCATCACTTTCTTTCGTTCCTCGATCGCTTCATCCTGGGCCTGAAGATTCGATATTCCCGCCAATGCAAGCATTCCGAACAATAAGAATCCTAATAAGCTTGGTCGCTTCATAACCTCTTATCCTCCTTGTTTGATGAAGGTCCGTGTGCGGAGCGGCGTAGATTGTGTAACTGATTTACTTATTTAATTTCTACACATCAACGTCCTCTTAAGTCAACCCGGATGGAGAGCTTCGTTTAAAGCAGGACCAGCGCAATCCTGCGCTGTAGAAGAGCTGAAAAGAAAACGGCGGCGCAGTTCAAGAGTGATAAGATTGTTATGCCGAAACCCATAGACGAACGTCTATTATAAAGTGACCCGTAGGTCCGCTCGCCACCGTGTGACGTGTAGATTAAAAATGGATCACCGCAAGCGAAAAGAAAGTATAGATATAAAAGTCTGATCCCAGATCCACAGTCGACCAATGTCAATAAATCCCATCCTGGCAAGCACCACGTCAAACACTCACGCTTGCGGTCCTGGTTCAATGCCCAAAAACCACATGACCAAGCCAATCATCACCACTTGGACCACCCAGCCGATTATGCAGACGGCTATTGCTCTGCCCGTGCTTTGGTAGTCTAGCGCCTGCCGGACGGCAATGACCATGGCGACCAACATCCAGACAGCACATGCTAGAAACACGATTCCAGTGAATCCCGGTACGATGCCCAATATTCGCAACAACCCAGGTGAGCTCGAGAATCCAGTAGTCCGAAGCAACTCCCCCACATTTGCTTTGGTCTGCGATTCGGGCAAGAGCTTTGTGCCGATGAAGTAAGTGAGAAACGCCCAGACGAACCAGGCTGCCAACGCGATTAGCGCCCCCAGAAATAGTCCACTCAGCCCCCCAAAGGCCAGGCTACCAATCCCGTATGCTACACTCGAAAGCACAACGACGAGCATAGCCTGTCCGGTGGCGCTAGTGTCGGCCTCCACCTCTTCATACACATGCTTATCCAGCTTCGCTGCACGGATCATGCGATCGCCCAGACTTGCCATGATACCCTCCTATGGTCGGTCAAGATTTTCCGCTCTCACGGTATCATCTCCTATGATTCTTCCCAAGCCGAAAATGCAATCTCGGGTTAATTCGTGCAGTGAAATTGGCAAATTCTTTGGTGCATCAAATTATTGCCACATTTTCATGTCAGGCTTTGGATATTTGCGTATTGGGATAATTCTTTGGGAGATAGGGTTCGTGGCGCCAAGAGCCCGCATTCATTTACGTGGCGCCCTCTACCATGTAATTAGCCGGGGCAATCAGCGGCAGAAGATATACAAAGACGAGGAGGACCATTGCCGATTCGAGGCCCTACTCGGCGAAGTCGCCAAGCGCCATTCAATCATGCTCTACGCCTACATCTTGATGCCCAATCACTTTCATCTTTTGCTCAAAGTCGGCCACACGCACTTGACCAAGGCGATGCAGAGCCTGCTCTACCGTTATACCCGCCATTACAATCGGCGCTACCGCAAGATCCACCACCTATTTCAAGGGCCTACCGGGCGATTTTGTGCGACCGGGACAGTTATTTGATGGAGCTGATACGCTATCTGCACCTCAATCCGGCGCGGGCCGCGCTAGCAAGCGAACCGGGTGATTATCGCTGGAGTAGCCATCGGGACTATCTGCGAGGAAAGTCAGCAATCGGGTTCGCCATGGAGCGCAGGCTTGAACTGTGGGGAGCCACGCGTCGTCAGGCGCGGAAGGTGGAAGGAATCAGTTTAACGGCGGCAGCAAAAGTTTTGAGGCGGGATCTAAGCACGATGTCGTTGGCACTCAAGACGTTGGAGGATGAGCTTAGAAACGACAGCCATCAGCGCCAACGGCTGGAGGGTTTCCGTGCCCAGCTTCGAAAAGAGCGGCGGCGTAAATACCAAACAAGCAAAGCCTGACACCAGATACACCAGATATGACACCAGATATTGCCGCAGCGTGTTTCTAATCAAGGTAACCTGTTGACAAAAAAGTTAACTATTCTTACCGGTAGCAAACCCTGTTACAATTGACTCCGAAAGGTGACGATCTGGGATAACGAACGTTCCCGGTTCGAGCCTCGCGGCACCCTTGACACAAAGACGCCCAATTGAAAACCTAGAAGAGTGAGAGCACGTATAAGTTAACCGGTTGCCTAAAAGGCATCGTGATTGAATGAGGTCGCCATGAAAATCAGCCTACCAAGGTTCCGGTTCATTTTTGTTCTGTTTCTCTTCTTTGCTGTCGTTCTTTTCAGCAAACAAATAGTTGGTGCGGGCTACGAGGAAGGGGTAGCTGCATACAAACGCGGCGACTATGCGACCGCCTTGAAAGAGTTCCGTCCGTTAGCAGAACGGGGAAACGTTGCTGCACAGTTCTATCTAGGCGTGACGTATGAAAGGGGTCAAGGCGTACCGCAAGACTACAATGAGGCAGGTAGGTGGTATCGCAAAGCGGCGGAGCAGGGTTTGGCAGAAGCGCAGTACAACGTAGGCGTGATGTATGAGAAGGGACTAGGCGTACCGCAAGACTACAATGAGGCAGGTAGGTGGTATCGCAAAGCGGCGGAGCAGGGATTAGTTGAGCCGCAGCTCAAGCTGGGCGGGATGTATGCGAAGGGTCAAGGCGTACCGCAGGACTATAAAGAAGCAGTCCGCTGGTATCGCAAGGCGGCGGAGCAGGGAGATGCTCCAGCGCAGCACAACTTGGCCGAATTGTATTATCAAGGTCAAGGAGTAGCCCAGGACTACAAAGAAGCAGCGCTTTGGTATCGCAAGGCGGCGGAACAGGGATTTGCTGAAGCGCAGATCAACCTGGGGTTCATGTATGCCAATGCTCGAGGCGTTCCACAGGACTATATTTACGCGCACATGTGGTTCAACCTGGCCGGAGCGGCGGGAGATACAGAGTCGGTGAAAAACAGAAATATAGTTGAAAAGCGCCTGACTCCAGCCCAGATTGCCAAAGCGCAACGGCTCGCAAGAGAGTGGAGGCCGAAAACAATCAGATAGTCAGTCTTTTTATCTTCGGTATTCCCCCTCAAATTCTTGCTCACAATTCGCTTTAAACGAACGCAACTGGGGAAATTCTTAACCAGGCCATTGGCCGGTTTTCAACGTGTGCCGTGTCTAATGAAAATTCTTGCGGTCAGGTATCCGCCCGTCCATCCTGGCGAGCAAACGGTTTAGGGCGCAAATCTTGTGGATAATCTTTACGTGGGAAGTTCGCTGGAACTGCAGCGAAAGCTCGTCCGTGCGCCATTCGGTTTGCTGGCGGGTATACCTTTGAGGGAATCTCAATAGGGTTGCCATGGGCGCGATATATCGCGAAAGGAAGCGACGGGCATCAAAACTTTCCCACAAATCTCGCACTCGAACCCTCTGCAACCAGGGGCGTGGCGGCTTTCTCATGCGCTCGTCAGAATATCATAGAGAACCCGTCGAAATTTGAACTCTAGGCAACGTCGCTGTTGCGCCATTGTTTCCGATAACAAGTTCCACGTTGACCGGCGACACGATACCGCTCAGGTCGGCCCCGCTGCCAGTGACGCTGACACTAACAGGGCGCAGCGAGTTCCACCATCAACAACGAGCTGTCATGCCTCGGGAGGATGTTTACCCTTGCGATACGGTCTGGGAAGGCTGCGAGCAAGGCGTACAAGTTAGAAGTTAGGAGTCACGTCTATGGATTCTTAATTTTGCTTTGGCAACTTCGCACATTGTTTAGTCCTTGCACGCTGGGTCGATCTCATCGCTGTCGGATCAAATTTCGATCGCAGTGTAATGCAAGCCTGAGCGATCGCGAACGATCGTCTCGTAGCGCTCTGCAAATTAACGCTCCGGTGATGATCAATCGATTGAGCCGCCGAACGTAAGCCGACATTAGCGATTAGACGATGCGCTCGGTCGAGGATTGCTGCATCTAAGAGAGTTGATGAAAGCGGCTCGACATCACTACGAATCTGTTACAACGCAGGTTAGCCGTCATGCGCGGCAGTCTCGGTCAGGAATTTCTCGGCCTGATGCTTGATGTCATCCGCAAAGTATTCAAATGAGCCCGATGTAGCAGCCGTCTCGGCGGTCTGCCGAACTACCCTCCGCAGAAATTCCGTCTGAGCTGGATCAAACGGGCTTCCCATGTGAGCCACTTGGCACAGGTTCCCAAGGAAGTCAAAGACGAACTCCTCGTCGGGTTGTGCGCTCGCGAGCGTCTCTCGCAAATACTCGAGATAAGCTCGTGCGTAGTACGCGAGCGGCGCTGGGCTCAGGACCGTCCATTCTTCAAGAAAGTACGCAGCGCCAAAGACTGGCTCATCCTTCAGCCCTCGCAAGTGTGAAAGAACGTCTCGCCAGGTCTTCCCGGAAAAAAACTGGACGGCACCCTCCTTGTCCAGTTGGTCCAGGCCGTCCCAGACTACGAGCTCGCTTTCGCGAGGCCGCTCGCCACAGCCAAATGTCGTGATCACGTCGTGCAGCGAACCCATTTTAACAGCCATCTTAGGTAATTCGCGTTGGGCGCCGACAAATACAGGTTGGCCTATCTCGTAACGCTATTTAACGCAATAAAATTGAAGCGATTGCAATATCCGCCAGCCAGCCTCACTTGTCAACATTTGCCTGGTCGCGAAACTCTGCCAGAATCGTGCGCCAATTTCACTATTGGCCCGCAACTTACTTCGGCTGCGACAACACGGAGCACGCTCTGAAATCGACGAGAAGCCAACTGGCCGACGCTCAAGCCTCATTTTTACTCCGTCCAATCTAACCATGGGAACGGGCACGGACCGCAGCGGAGATAACATCGACGCTACGCCCGCCGAATCGACAACCAGCCACCCTTCAACCCGGGGAATCAATTCGATTTGGCAAAGTGGACGAGTATTTTCCTTTTCAGGCGAGAGCACCGAATATGTAACTGATTGATTTTCAAAGGGGGGAGATGTGGCCAGGGACAGAATCGAACTGCCGACACGAGGATTTTCAGTCCTCTGCTCTACCGACTGAGCTACCTGGCCAGAAGTTTGGAATATTGCCCAAAAGCGCGAGGAAATCAAGATTCACGAGCCCTTTTTCAGGGCCTCTTCACCTGAGACTCGACAAAATCGATCACATGGCTTTCGAGACGCACCTGGTTGAGAGCGTTGATTTCTTGAATGCCGGTAGGGCTGGTGACGTTCACTTCAGTCAAGAAACCGCCGATCACGTCCAGTCCCACGAAATACAGGCCGTCCTCGCGCAGAAGCGGCGCAAGCGCCTGGCAAATCTCCACGTCGCGCGCCGAGACCTCCGTGCGCACGCAGGTGCCACCCACATGGATATTACCGCGGGTTTCCCGTTCCAAGGGAACTCTCAATACCGCGCCGAGCGGCTCGCCGTTCAGGACAATGATGCGCTTGTCCCCCTGGCGGATTTCCGGCAAGTAGCGCTGTCCCATGATCATCTTGCGGCCGTTATCCGTCGCCATCTCCAATATTGCATTGGTATTTCGGTCCTGCGTATTGAGGTAAAAAACACCGCTGCCGCCGCAGCCGTCCAGGGGCTTGATGATCATTTCGCCCCCCAATTCTTCCATGAACTCCTTGAGCCGCGCCATATCGCTGCTCACGAGCGTCTGCGGGATCTGCTCGGGGAAACGCAGCGCATAGAGCTTTTCGTTCGCCTCGCGCAACCCTTTTGGGTCGTTCATGACAAAACACTCGCCCGTGTCCAACAGGCTGAGAAGATGAGTGGCAAAAAAGAAATCCATGTCAAAAGGCGGATCCTTGCGCATCAGAACAGCATGAAATTCTGCAAGGGGCCCGCTTGCCGGCTCCCCGAGGTGATAGTGAGGAGTCCCGCGCGCCACATGCACGCGGCGCAACCGGCTGAAGGGCGTACCGCCGCGCAAGAACAGGTCGTTCAATTCCATGTAGTACACTTCATGGCCCCGCTGCTGCGCCTCCAGCATCAGGACGAACGTCGTGTCCTTATCGATGTTGATCTTCTCAATGGGGTCCATGATGACCCCGATCTGTAGTGGTCGCATGCGCTTCCTGCCTAGGTGACCGGCTGACTGTGCGATCGCTCCCTGATGACCCAAGTTCGGGCCAGAAGATCGTGCCAGGCTCTCTTCTCGCGGCTCCAAAGGACCCAAAAAAAGCCCAAACAGATGGGCGCGAAGCCCGCCGCCGCGAGCCAACGCACGAGGGCTTGGAAAAAAGTAACAGCGGCCTGCTCGAAGCCTACCACACGGAGACCCAGCAGCCGTTTGCCGATGGTCTGCCCGTCCATCGCATGAAAAAAAACAAAGTACGCGCCAGACAATACGATTCCTCCCCCGCTCAGCAAGACGAGAAGAGCCGTGGCGTTTTGCCAAGTGAGTGACTTGCCGTGTGCCGACAGGCCAACTTTATAACCGATATAGGATAAGGTAAACATGACCGCCGCCAGCAACAGGATCACGCAGGCATCGACAACAAAGGCGCTGGCCCGGCGCCAAAATCCGCCCCACTCGAGGCGTTCTTTTTGAGGGGGCTTGTCGGCTTCGGTTTGATCGAGCAGTTCGACCACCCGCTCGCGGCCTAATTGCCATTCTTCGGTCTCGGAATAGTCTCCCAACTCGTATGACTCCCCTTCCGGAGTCAACGAGAATTCCTCCTGTTTTCTGCCAAGAAAGACCCGCCGGGGCGCGAGATGTGCGCCGCAGTGCGGGCACTCCTTGGTGTCGAACTCAACGGAACCGTCGC
>JBFJTQ010000110.1:0-7084 GCA_041625275.1 Binatia bacterium
GCGCTTGGGTGCTGTCGAAATTGGCACTGGCTTTCGAAAGGAGACCTTGCAGGTCGCGTCTCCTTTGACAGAACTCCAGCCCACCCAGTCCGTGCGGCTCCATGGCCTCACTGCGATCAGGGCACCCTTGGGGCTCAAGGATAAGGTGCGGCATCGCTGGTATATGAACGGCAAGCCGGTCTGCGCTTCCCCTTCTTACAACATGACGGGCGGGAGAGAGCAGGGCTTCCGCCTCTGGACGGCGTGTTCTTTCAATGACATTTTGCCGGGTACGGTCTTGCGGCTTGATCTCGAAACGGAAGGCGGCCAGTTGATCGGCCGAGCCACGCTGAAGACGCGGCGAAGCTGGTTGTCCTGGAATTGAAGTTTATAGGATCACTGAATCAACTGAGCGAAGGGCTAAGCTTCAAGGGACGAACGCCCCCGGAGGCGAAGCTTCACTGACATCTTGGGTGACTAGGCACTATTGGAACTCTTGCCGTGCTTTTCGCTCCACCGCCGGCTACTGCCGGCTCGCATCAAGCCACGAAAGCACTGCATTTGACTTGGAAGGCACGGGCCTGAGCGGTGATTGCTCAACGGATGCAAATACGGGCTAGGTTTCTGCGGTTCAGGGACAAAGAGTATGCGCATTTGCAACAAAACGCTCCGTCGCGACCTCACCCATGCGGTGCATGTCGCGCATAACCAATGGTGCGGAATCCGGGCTGAATGGCTCTGTCCCTGCGCTGATGCGGAGTCCTCGACAAGAGCCCTTGCATAATTTTCAATTCTCTGTATGATTCGGTCTCGGGTGGCGATTTAGGGCGACTTGCTCCACCTTAAAAACTGCTAAAGAGCCGGGACGATTCGAAGCAATTGAGCCTGTGCCGTTTTAGCGGCGCGGGCTTTTTTATTGAATTCATATGAAACATCTATTGGATCGATATTCACGACAAATTCTATTCGACGGCATCGGCGAGGCGGGCCAGTGGCGCATCGGCGCGGCCCGAGTGGTTATCATCGGCTGCGGCGCTCTCGGCTCCGTGATCGCCAACAATCTGGCGCGGGCGGGCGTGGGGCAACTGACGGTGGTGGACCGCGACTTCGTCGAAGAAAGCAATCTTCAGCGCCAGGTATTGTTCGACGAGGAGGATGTAAAGAACTCGATGCCCAAGGCGGTGGCCGCCGAGAAAAAGCTGCGCCAGATCAATTCGGAGATCGAAGTCAGGGGCATTGTGACCGACGTGAACCACGCGAACATCGAGGATCTCATCCGGGGTGCCACTCTGGTCATGGACGGATGCGACAATTTTGAGACCCGCTTCCTCCTCAACGACGCGTGCGTCAAGCACGGCATTCCCTGGTTTTATGGCGCCTGCGTCGGCAGCTACGGGCTCAGTATGGTCATCCTGCCGCGCGAGACGCCGTGCCTGCGCTGTATCTTCGAGACCGCGCCACCACCCGGAATGAGCCCGACCTGCGACACCTCTGGCATCATTGCGCCAATTGTGAATATCATCGCTTCGTTTCAGTGCATGGAGGCGATCAAACTGCTTACGGGGGCCACCGACAAGCTCAATCGCGACCTGCTCAGCATGGACGTGTGGGACGATCGTTTCGAACGGTTCAAGATCCAGGGCCGGCGCGAACTCGCCGATTGCCCGTGTTGCGTTCACAACCGCTACGACTTCCTGACCGCCGGCGGAGCTTCACAAACCACAACCCTTTGCGGTCGGAACTCCGTGCAGATTTCCTTCCCCAACGGTCAGAAGATCAACTTTGAGGACGTCAGCGAACGACTCGCAAAAGTCGGCACGGTAGCCTCGAACCCGTTCCTGATTCGCTGCGCCTTGGATGGTTACAACGTAACGCTTTTTAAAGATGGCCGTGCGTTCATCGAGGGAACGAAAGATCCGACCGTGGCAAAAAATCTCTACGCGAAATACATCGGCTTATGATTTATCTTGACAACGCAGCCACCAGCTATCCCAAACCGGTAAACGTCTACGAAGGCGCGACGAAGTTCTTGCAGACTCTTGGCGCCAATCCCGGCCGCGGCGCCCACAAGATGGCGGTCGGGGCGCAGACCATCATCGAAGAGACGCGGCTCGAGCTGGCCCGCTTCTTCAACGCGGGTGACACGCCGGAACGGATGATTTTCACCATGAACTGCACGGACGCCCTGAACATGGCTATTAAGGGTGTTATTCTGGCGCTCAACGCGCGCGCCGGCGCAGCCCGGCCCATCCACGTCATCACCAGCCATCTTGAGCACAATTCCATTTCGCGTCCGCTGCATCAGTTCGAGCGCAACGGGCTCATCGAACTCGCCAAGGTGCCGAATTCGGGCGACGGCTATATTTGTCCGGATGATGTGGCCGCGGCCTTCACTCCAGCGACGGCATTGGTCGCCCTCACCCACTGTTCAAATGTTCTCGGCACGGTCCAGCCTGTTTCTGAAATCGGCAAGGTCGTCCGCGAACGCGGCCAGGGGAATGCGTTTTTCCTTGTAGATGCCGCGCAGACCGCCGGTGTGGAGGGGATCGATGTGAAAGAGTCTCAAATTGACCTCCTGGCTTTTCCGGGCCACAAGGCGCTCTTCGGCTTTCCGGGCACCGGCGGACTTTATGTCAGCCCGCGCACCGAGCTGCTCCCGTGGCGCGAGGGCGGCACGGGAGGCGACTCGAAGCACCCGGTCCAGCCCAGCGAATTCCCGCACCGGCTTGAAGGCGGCACCCACAACACAATCGGAATCGCCAGCTTGAGAGAGGGGCTCGGCTTCATCAACGCTACCGGTCGCGAGAACATCCATGCGCACGAGATGGCGCTTGCCGAACGATTGCACAACGGCCTGCGCGAGACCGCCAAGGTCAAGCTGTACGGCTCAGCGAACGGTCAAAAATGCGTCAGTACAATTTCCTTTCGCATCGACGGCTACTCTGCGCAGGACGTGGGCGCCATTCTCGATGAATCTTTCGACATCGCCGTCCGTTGCGGCCTGCACTGCGCGCCTTACTGCCATCGCCAGATCGGCACCTACCCCGACGGCACGAGCCGCGCCAGCATCGGCTATTTCAACGGCGAGGCCGACGTCGACGCCTTGATCGCAGCGGTGCGCCAGATCGCCGCAAGCTGACTTCATCTTGGCGCGCCGCTTGCTCGCCATTAATGCCGCCGTCACTGGGTAAGCTGCGCCTCCAATCTCACCAGGAGCGACTTGCTCGCGTCGCGAAGCTTCCGCAGTGACTGCCTCTAAAGCAGCGGTTGCTTTTTTAGCGCAAATTTGGGATTCACGGTGGAAGCCTGGGTGTGAGGCTAACCCGATTTTCTCACAATCAGATGAGACTTGATGTCACTCTGTCAGTCGGGGGGCGAGTTCGGAAGAGCGAGGCACAGGAGCGAACAGTTTCAATGCGTTTTTGGTGCTTGGCTGTGAATGTGCCTTTTTCCTCAGGCGTTCGCGCCAGCAACCCATTTTCCGGGCCGCCACAAGGCAGAGGCCTATTGCCTTGCTCTGAAGAGCTCGCCTCTCGCCGGCTCCTAGACATAAGAAATGCGCGCTCATTATGTGGACCGAGTCACCGATGCGAGCAGAAAAGCCACCCTCTCAAACGCAAAAGCCGATGCGCGATATGAATTTCTCATTCATTTCGGTCGCACATTTTAGAAGAAAACTATGACCTCGAAGCGAAGCACGAACCAACAGCGGAGACCAGGACATCTAGAAGGCTTCACGCCGCGCAGAAAAAAAGATGCGGACCAGTACATCCGGCGTCGCTGGTGGGCGGGCCTCACCCTCGGGGATATCCTCGACAAGGCCGCTGATATTTATCCTGAGCATGAAGCTCTGGTAGACGGCTTGGAGCGCTTAAGTTATGCGCAAGTCAGGGATAAGGCCGACAGGCTTGCGGTCGGTATGATGCGACTTGGGATTGAACCGCAAGAGCGGGTTTTATTGCAGCTTCCCAACTGGAACGAGTTCGCCTACGCTTATTTCGCGCTGCAAAAAATCGGCGCCATCACGGTTCCGCTCATCGACAGGTACCGCCAATACGAAATCAATCATCTTGCCAAACTAACGGAAGCGACCGTTTGGATCGTGCCCGAGGTTTACCGTAGGATTGATTATTTGCGGATCGTCGAAGACGTTCTCAGAGCGAGCCCTCAACTGCGGCACGTGATCCTTGCTCGGGGAGAACGAAGTAAAAAATTCTTGAGCCTTGAGAGCCTGATGGATAAAGCCGAATTGACGGAAGATCATTCGAGCCGTCTGGCGGAGAGAAGTCCCGACCCCTCACAGGTGGCGCACATGGGACCAACAGGCGGCACCACGGGGCTGCCAAAGGTCGTCCCGCGCACTCACAACGACCTGCTCTGCAATGTGGAGTACGCCGCTCTGGCGTGGGAGTTGAACCATCGCGACATCTGCCTTTTGAGCGGTCCCATCGGCCATGATCTGACCCTCACCAAAGGCCTGTGCGGAACCATCTTCACCTACGGTAAATCCGTGATGCTGGATAGCACCGAGCCGGCGGCTATCTGTGAAACCATCGAACGCGAAAAAGTCACCGCCGTGGTCTGGGTGCCCACACTCGCTAGCCGCTTGGCGCACTTTGACCGCCTCAAAGATTACGACCTCACCTCATTAAAGAAAATGCACTGCGGCGGAGGGGCGAGCACACCCGAGCTTATCAAGGATGTCACGGGAAACATCGGTTGTCATTATTTCAACGCTTATGGCGGGACCGAAGGCCAGAGCACTATGACGCGGATGACCGACGATATTGCAACGACGTACCACACGGTCGGAAAACCCACTTGCCCGTATGACTCGTACAAGGTGGTAGATACTCAGGGAGAGGCTTTGCCGATTGACACGCCGGGAGAGCTTCTGGTCAAGGGCCCCGGCGTTTTTTCCGGCTATTACAAAGCACCGGAGGAAAACTCAAAGTTATTCGACAAGGAAGGTTTTTTCAGGACCGGGGACATTGCTAGGATTGACGGGCGCGGCAACATCATGTTGACAGGCCGGATCAAGGAGATGATTAATCGCGGCGGAGAAAGCATCAGCGCCACCGAGATCGAAAGATTGATCATTCATCATCGGGATGTGGAACTGACCGCCGTCATCCCAATGCCTGACACGGTCATGGGCGAAAGAGTTTGCGCCTATATAAAAGCCAAGGCGGGGGCAACGCTTACATTCGAAGTCATTATTACCTTCTTGAGGGAGCAAGGAGCTTCCGTGTTGCAGCTTCCCGAGAGGATCGAATTTGTCGATTCCGTGCCGCTCACCCAAACGGGCAAGATCGATAAGAAAGCCTTGGTTGAGGACATAACGAAAAAACTGTGCATCTATGGTTGAACCCCCCACGCACAAGGTTAAAGCATGGCATCGTATCATGACCTTCGAGCATGAAAGGAGCAAAAAGAAATGGCAAAGACAATTTTCGCGGCTCTATTGTTTTCTTTAACAGCCTTGCTTGTAGCGACCCTGGGGCTAAGGCAGCAAACGGCGGCTGCTACTACTGGGGCCAAAGCTGAAAGTATCGTCCGGGGCGGGCTATTATACGATGCCTGGTGGAAAGTGGTCCCCAAGGCGAGTGAGCCCAAAGACAACCATCCGCTTTGGGGACTACAGACAAGCAACAAGCGCAAGGGTTCCGTGACTTGGCGCTGTAAAGAATGCCACGGCTGGGACTACAGGGGGAAAGAGGGCGCCTATGGAAGCGGTTCCCACTTCACAGGATTTACCGGCGTATGGAGCGCAGCTCAAAAGAAGAGCGAAGATGAGTTGGCTGCCATTTTGAAAGGTTCAGGTAACCCGCGGCACGATTTCTCCTCTGTTCTTCGTCCCGAAGATATCAACGACCTGGTGAATTTTCTCAAAGGCGGCCTTGTAGATATGATGAAATACGTCGACTACAAATCGAACAAGCCCATTGGTGCGGATGCGAAGCGCGGCAAGGCCCAGGCTGCCATGTGCGGCGCCTGCCATGGTCCGGACGGTAAGAAGCTTAACTTTGGAAGTAATAAAGATCCTGAATACGTCGGCACGGTGGCCAAGGCCAATCCCCAGGAGTTCATACACAAGGTCTTGGTTGGGCACCCGGGGAGCAACCCTCCCATGCCGGCAGCATTGGTTCTCGGCTGGGACATCAAGCAAGTCTTAGATGTTTTGGCATATTCCCAGACATTACCGGATAAGTAGAAGTGCCCTATGGGCGGTGGGACGGAGATATCTTCTCTTTGCGGCGGAGATCTATGGATGAGCGTTAGTTGAGTCTCCCCTCGCGCATCGATCGTTGAGTGAATTAACGATGAACGACGGCATGGAGGACGCGACAATGGCTGAACTGGAGAAAGAATACGTCGTCGGCTCCATCAGGGCCACAAACAGGCCGGGGTCGAGCAAAGGGATGGAGTTGGATAACACGCTGCCTCATACCATCCGGCTGATCAACCTCAACATGAATTTCACGCGCGGCAGCGAGGAGGAGTTCGGTGTGGCGATGCCTGCCTACGAAACGAAAGTGGCGGAACTCGCGGCGCTGGGCACTCATCTGATTCGGCCTGGCGGAGCGCCGCCGTTCATGCTGCTCGGTTTCGCAGGCGAACGGGAAATCATTCGAGACTGGGAGAAAAAGTACCACGTCCCGATATTGACCTCAGGCCAGAATCACGTGCGGGCCCTGAGAACATTCCGCGTGAAAAAATTCATCGGCGCGAGCTATTTCCCAGAGAAGTTGAACAGCGTTTTTGCACGCTATTTCACCGACGCGGGTGTCCAGGTGCTTTCTATGCAGGGCATGAAGGTCCCCTTTGCCGACGTGCCCAAGCTCCCACCAGCGGAGATTTACGATTACATTAGGCAAATGGTCGAGCGCCACCCGGACGCTGAAGCGATCTACATGCTGGGATCGGCCTGGAAGACGCTCCAAATCATTGATCAACTCGAGCAAACCTTGGGCGTACCCGTGATTCACCCTTCGCCGGCCCGGTGTTGGGAAACGCAACTGCGGCTTGGCTTTCGGCAACCCGTTCGCGGCTACGGCCGGCTTTTGGCCGAGATGCCGGATGCGGCCGCCCCGGTTTCGTAGTA
>JBFJTQ010000111.1:0-7062 GCA_041625275.1 Binatia bacterium
AGGCCGACCTTCCCGGAGTTAATCCACAAGACGTCAAGGTCGAAGTGCAAAACAGCGACCTGGTGCTGCAAGGGTGGCGATCGCTGGAGAAAAGTCATACAGACGGCACGTTTCACACGATGGAGCGTTGTTCCGGTCATTTTATGCGTCGGATGAAGCTTCCAGAAACCGTTGACAAAGAGACCATCCAGGCGGAGTTCAGAGACGGGGTTCTGCGGGTAATTCTACCCAGAATCAAACAAAAAGGGGATCAACATGATTGAGCCAACCGGGACTACGATCAAACAGACCCAGTTGCCCCCGGAGACCCTCCCTAAGCCGCGCGAGCTTTCAGCCGAGGAAATACGTTTCACCATCCAGATCGATGGCGAATTTGCTTCCACGCGGGAATTCGCCGGGGCAGGAGAATTCGTCGGCCAGGAGCGTGCGCTAGCAGCATTGGAACTGGGACTGGGAGTGTCCGGAAGCGGGTACAACATTTTCGTATCCGGACTCACGGGAACAGAGAAATTGGAAACGCTTCGAAGCTGGGTCGCTCAACGCGCAGCCAAGGCCCCGACCCCGGGCGACTGGGTTTACGTTCATCATTTCAAGCATCCGGACGCCCCGAGGGCCCTCTATTTGCAGCCGGGGGAGGGAACCCGGCTCAGAGAGATGATGCAGAACCTGGTCAAGACGCTGAGAGAGGAACTGCCCAAGGCCTTTCGGCAGGAGGCTTTTGACAAAGAGAAGGCTCTGCTCACGGAGAAGTACAACAATCGTGCACAAGAACTGAACGCCCAGTTTGCCGCCCTGGCCCGCTCAAAAGGATTTCTCGTCCAGACCAGCTCCAGAGGGAACATCTATTTCATACCGATTGTGAACGGGAAGCCACTTCAGCACCAGCAAGACTTCGCCAAATTACCGGAAGAGGAACGGCGGGAAGTCGAACGGCGGCAGCAAGAGCTAAACGTCGAAATGGAGCGGCTTGCGCGCAAAAACCAGGAAATCATGCGCGAGATGGAAGAAGATATTCGCACCGTCGAGCGGCGTTTCTGTGAGAGCGTGCTTGTGCCGCTCCTTTCCGACATGGAGACGGCCCTGAAAAACGACGAGGTCAATATCTATCTGGCAGAAGTCAAGGAACATGTTTTGAACAACCTGGATGACTTTAAGGAAACTCCCCCGACGGGGGTCTCCTTCCCCTTCATGCCGGTTCCACGCGAGCGAGACCCGTACTTGGAATACGAAGTCAACGTCGTCGTGGACAATGGGAAAACCGACGGTGCCCCGATTCTGGTCGAAAGTGCCCCCACGTACCTGAATTTGTTCGGCACCATCGAACGCGTGGTGGACCGCTTTGGCCGGGTGGTCACGAACTTCACTCGTATCAAGTCCGGCTCCTTCCTGCGCGCGCACGGTGGTTACTTGATTTTTAGTCTTGAGGACGCCCTCACGGAACCAGCGGTATGGAAGGTTTTGAAACGAACGTTGCGCAGCGGGCGGATCGAGATGGAAACCTACGAGCCTTTTGCCCTCTTCTCCGCCTCTGGCCTGAAGCCCGAACCGGTTAAGGTCAACACCAAGATCATCGTCTTGGGCAGCGCGTTTCTGTACCATCTGCTTTACACCTGGGACGACGAATTCCATGAGATGTTCAAGGTGCGGGCCGATTTCAATCCGGTGATGCAGCGAGACGAGAAACACCAACTCGCGTACGCCCAGTGGGTTGGGAACCTTTGCAACGAGGAAGGCCTGCCGCATTTCGACCGCAGCGGGATCGAGCGACTGATCGAATTTGGCGCGCGTATGGCAGGGGACCGCGAAAAGGTTCTTGCTTCCTATGCGGAGATTGCCGACCTGGTGCGTGAGGCGGCCTTCTGGACGAGGAAAGAAGACGGCCAGGTCGTGTCCGCTCAGCATGTGGAACGGGCACTGCGCAACCGAGCGTTCCGTTTGAATCGCATTGAGGAAGACCTCCGAGAGATGATTGCCAACGGAACTATCCTGGTCGACATCGACGGCAAGAAGGTAGGGCAAGTCAACGGCCTCTCCGCGATGGAAGTCGGCGGTTACGCCTTCGGGCGACCGAGCCGGGTCACGGCCAGCGTAGCCATGGGTCAAGCCGGTATCATTAATATCGAGCGGGAATCTCGCCTCAGTGGAAGCATCCATGACAAAGGGGTGCTTATTCTCTCCGGCTACCTCCGAAATCGTTTCGGCCAGACCCAACCGCTCGCCTTGTCGGCTAGCCTCTGTTTCGAGCAGTCCTACGCCGGCGTCGAAGGAGACAGCGCGTCGTCTACCGAGCTCTATGCCTTGCTCTCTCGATTAGCCGATATTCCCTTGCGCCAGGATATTGCCGTTACCGGTTCGGTGAATCAGTGGGGGGAAATACAAGCCATCGGCGGCGTAAATGAAAAGATCGAGGGCTTTTATGACGTTTGTCGCGTTGTCGGAATCACGGGCAACCAGGGTGTGTTGATCCCTCAAGCCAACGTCCGCCATCTCGTTCTGCGAAGCGATGTGATCCAGGCGGTGGCCGAGAAGAAGTTTCACATCTATCCTGTGCAAACTGTCGACGAGGGTTTGGCGATTCTGACCGGCGTACCGGGTAAAGCCCGCGCCGAGGGCGAAACAATCAACAAAGCGGTGGCGAAGCGTCTGAAAGAATTAGCCCTCGGCCTGAAGGAATTCGCCGTGTCGGGGCGAGACGGGGCAACGGAACCCAATCCATAGATGGCTCGCCATCGCGGCAGGCGTCGCACCAATGAGAAATCGCATGGATGCGGCCTTCCAAACCTGCGAATTTTTGTGTTTAGCAGGCATTAGACCCCACTCGATGGCCCCTATATGACACGCGCCATTGGGCACAGATCTTGCTCGACCCTATGGGTGGAGGACATCGCCATGGACGTTATCAGCAGCGGCCGTTACCGCGACAAGCTTACAAAGCGGAGAGATCAAGTCACCACTACGCTGCAGCATATTGTCAAGGAACAGAGGCACGTGGAACAGAACACCGACTGGCTTGACCAAGCCGCTTACGAAAGCAGGGTTCAACTGCTCGATCGTCTGAGCCGTTGGTATATCGCGGAGATCGACGAAATTGACAAAGCTCTCGACCGAATCAGAAGGAACCACTACGGGCAATGTGCAGCATGCCACAGTCCGATTGAAAGCGAACGTCTGGAGATATCACCGGAGGCGGAGTTCTGCGGCTCGTGCCAGGAAATGCGCGAAGGATTGCAGAGAATCTAACCGCCCTCCCTTATCAGTTCGCATAGGCGGGAGCCGAAAGGAGCGTCAACCGTTCAACTTCGTTCGGCCTTGATCACCCAAATACCAGAGGAAAAGACCCGGCTAGGATCATCGGAAGGGTCGCCGTCGGGGCGGCCAATCCAGAGGGAATTGTCGAGGGTTGCCGGGCTACCCGGAAACTCATTCAGATCGGATTCCGCAATTGAAAGTAAGATCAATGCCGAGAAGACTTGCGATCATGAAACACCGAAGGCGCCGAACCTGCAGTTTCATGACCCCCCGCGGCATCCCGATTTTGCCAGCAAGCTACTTCCCCTCGATCACCGTGAGATCCGGGTTCTCCAGATGTTGGATGACAACTCCCAAGAAACGGCCCGCTTCGACACCGTCGATCACTCGGTGATCGAAGGCAAGAGATAGCGGCATGATCTTTCGAATCACCATCTGCCCATTTCGCACCACCACACGGCTCTCGATTTTTCCCAAGCCCAAAATGGCAACCTCAGGATGATTGATGATCGGCGTGCCATAGGAGGCCCCGACAACACCGTAGTTCGTAATGGTAAAGGTACTTCCTCTCAAATTCGGCAGATCGATCTTCCTTAGCCTTGCTTTTTCGGCCAGCGCCCCGCTCTCTCTGGCCAGATCGAAAATGCTTTTTCGGTCCGCCTCCTTGATGACAAAGACAATAAGGCCATCGCTGGTATCGACGGCGATGCCGATATTGTAATATTTCTTGAGGATGATTTTTTCTGCCGCTTCGTCGAGGCTGGCATTGAAATAAGGATGCGCCTTGAGGGCGGCAATGGAGGCCTTGATCAAAAAAGGAAGATACGTCAATTTGACCCCTTCGGCTCCTGCCACCTTCCTCTCTCTGGCGCGAACTTGCTCGAGTTCAGTGATGTCTGCGTCTTCCCAGATCGTCACGTCGGCGATCCGTTTTGACGCCTCGGCCATGCGCTTCGCGACCGTCCTTCGGATACCTCGCAGCGCGATCTTTTCGACGGGGCCATAGGGATCCGCGTCCACACTCGGCGGCGGCTTGCCCTTTTCTATCGCTCGTTCGACATCTTCTCTTGTGATTCGGCCACCCGGGCCTGTGCCCTCCATTTGGGCCAGATCTATCTGCATCTCCCTGGCCAGCATGCGCACCGCGGGTGTCGCCAACACCGGCCGGACAACTTCGCTCGTTTCGGTCTCACCGAGCGATCCCACCACAGTGCCTGAATCTTTCTTTTCAGCCTGCTGTGCGCCTGTCGGTGCGCTGTCATCCCTGACGGTGGTGAGAACATCTCCAACTTTGATGATTTGCCCTTCGCGAACGTGGAGTTTCTCGATTTTTCCCGTGAAAGGGCAATTGATGGTGACGACCGCCTTATCCGTCTCAACCTCGACCAATTCCTGGTCTTCTTTCACCGGGTCGCCCTCTTTGACAAGCCAGCGAATGATTTCACCTTCGGCAATTCCTTCACCGACATCGGGGAATTTAAATTCTCTAAGCATTGACCGCTCCGCGAGGGTTAGAAATGAATGACCCGATTGATCGCCTCGACCACTCGCTCGGAATTGGGCAGATAATATTTTTCCAGCTTCGGCAAAGGCATGACCGTATCGAAGCCGGTTACCCTTGCGACTGGCGCCTCGAGATGGATTAATGCGTGTTCGTTGATCCGTGCAATAATTTCGGCTCCCACTCCACAGGTCGCGGGGGCCTCGTGCACAACCACCGCCCGGTGTGTCTTCTTGACCGATTCGATGATTGCGTTTGTGTCCAAAGGCGACAGAGTCCTGAGATCGAGAACCTCGGCGCTGGCACCGCTTTTCTCCATCAGCATCGCCGCCTGGAGTGTGGGCTGGAGCATCGCTCCCCAAGTGATCAAGGTGATGTCCGTTCCTTCCAACACAACGCGCGACTCTCCGAGAGGGATAACGTATTCGGCCTCGGGAACCTCCTCCTTCAACGAGCGGTAAATCTTTTTGGGCTCCATGAAAATCACCGGGTCGGGGTCGCGGATGGCGGCGATCAAGAGTCCTTTGGCTTCGTAAGGTGAAGATGGCACCACGACTTTCAGGCCAGGAGTATGGACAAAATAAGTTTCATTGCTGTCTGAATGATGCTCTGGCGCTCCAATGCCTCCGCCGTATGGAATGCGCACGACGAGAGGGCAATGATACCGCCCCCGGGACCTGGTCCTGATGCGTCCGGCATGGTCGGCGAGTTGTTCCATGGCAGCGTAGACAAAGCCCTCAAATTGAATTTCGGCAACCGGCCTCAGCCCGTAAACCGCCATGCCGACGGCTACGCCCACGATGGCCGACTCGGACAAGGGCGTGTCCATCACCCTGGTTTCTCCGAAGGCATCCCACAATCCTTGCGTGACTCTGAAGACTCCGCCGTTTCGACCCACATCTTCCCCGAGGATGAGCACGCGATCGTCCTTTTCCATCTCTTGCTTCAAGGCGAGATTGATCGCTTCCACCATCGTGAGTTTAGCCATAGACCGACCCCTCACTCTCTTGCGTCTCGTTGACCATCCGTTCCGACGAATCTTTCCATCTGATCGTTAAGCTCGGCGGTGAGCTCGTGGAATGTAAAGCGGAAAAGGTCGCGCGGATCGGGAGGCGGCAAGCTTTCCTGTTCAGACACGCCTTGCTCCACTTTTTCTTTGGCTTCCCCATGCACCGCATGATCGTAGGATTTGTTCCAAAGCCCGTGTTTGTCCATATATTTTTTCAGACGCTCGATGGGATCTCTTTTCTTCCACTCCTCGACTTCGCCCTGGCTGCGGTAGCGCGACGCATCGTCCGCCGTCGTGTGGTCGCCGAGTCGGTAGGTGACACATTCAATCAGGGTCGGGCCTTTGCCTTCCCTTGCCCGGTGCAGCGCTTCATGCGCCGCCCGGTAGACAGCCAATACGTCATTGCCGTCCACCTGCACGCCCGAGAAGCCGTAGGCAAAAGCCTTTTGCGCCAGCGTTTTGGCTGCCGTCTGCCGTCTAAGTGGAACGGAGATCGCCCATTGATTGTTCTGGCACACAAAAACCACCGGCGCGGCGAAAACGCCGGCGAAGTTGAGCCCTTCATGAAAATCGCCTTTGGAAGTCGCACCGTCGCCCATGAAAGCCATGACCGCGACGTCGTCGCCTTTTGCTTTCGCCGCCAGCGCGGCACCGACGGCAATGGGGATCTGCGTGCCTACGGGAATCGTGATGGGAAAATCGTTCAGCCCTTCGGGTATCTGGCTGCCGCGCTCATCGCCCGCCCAGTATTGCAATACCATGCGCACGGGCAGACCCCTGACAAAAGAGGCCCCCGGCTCGCGGAACGTGGGGAACATCCAATCGGTGGGCCTCAACGCGAAAGCGCTGCCGACCTGCCCCGCTTCTTGTCCTAGAATAGAAGCGTACGTGCCCAGGCGTCCTTCTCTCTGCAGTTTGAAGGCCTTCTCGTCGAAAGTTCGCGCCAGGACCATCCATTCGAAGAGCCTTTTGATTTGGTCATCGTCCAAAGACGGGCGTAGCGCCTCATCGCACTTCCCATCTTCGTCCAGGACCTGCAACCATTCGACGCGGAAGGTTTCGACGAGTTTTTTCGGCATGAGGAGTTTCCCCCCACATCATGATAACATGTTACGTATAACCAACAACTCATAAATTCTTAGCGACCCACACCAGTATTGTTTTTGGCCCTTAATGTTTGCTGCGAATCTGCTAGAGTTATATTTCAGACATGAGGGAGGTCTTCATGGCTTACAGCGGTTATTGGCATGGTCCGATGCGGCTGTCGGCGAGTGATGCAGGCCCGGCCAAAGGGCGGCCTTTC
>JBFJTQ010000112.1:0-7025 GCA_041625275.1 Binatia bacterium
GCCGTTTACTCTGCTCTCCCGCAAGGCCGGATTCCCGATTATTTTGGATTTCAGCAAGCAGGATTTCGATTATTCCGTCTCCGCGGTGCTGACCACCCGATCCTTCATCAAAGCCGAGAGAGAGACGGTTATGAACTTCATGCGCGGCTTAGCGGACGGAATGGACTTTTATCGCGACCCAAAAAACAAAGAAAAAGTGATCCGCTTTCTGGGCGAGTACTATAAATCGAATGCGACTGAAGAACTGGAGGAAACCCGAGAGGCCTACAGCCGGATTACGCCCGGCCTGCCGTATGTCACGGCCAAAGCCGTCGATAACGTGATCGCTAACGACAAGGTGCTTGCGGGCACGGGCCTCAAGGGTGCGGACATGATCGACCTGTCCTTTTTGGAGCGCCTGGAACAGGAGAGAAAGGCAAAATCGCGATAGAGAGGTGCTGTCATGGAATTCCAACATTTACTCTTTGAAGTTCGGAACCAGATTGCGTGGATTACTTTTAACCGGCCGGAGGTCATGAATGCGGTCAACCGGCAGCTGACCCTGGACATCGTCGAGGCCTGCCGCCACGCCGAGGAGAACAAAGAAATCCGTGCAGCCGTTTTTACCGGCGCAGGGGAGAAGGCCTTTTCTGCCGGAATGGATTTAAAAGAGCGCGCGGCAGGTGGCTACTCGCTTCTCGACCGCCGCCAGCAAAAATTGGCCGCTGCGATCCATTCTCAGACGCGCGCCATTGCGGCGATAACCAAGCCAACGATCGCCGCCATTCGCGGCTACTGCGTGGGGGGCGGATTGGAGATGGCATTGGCGTGCGACATGCGGGTGGCGGCGGAGGATGCCAAGCTGGGGCTCGCGGAGGTTCGGCGGGGAATCATTCCTGGTTCGGGCGGCACGCAAAGGCTGCCGCGCCTCATTGGTGCCGGCAAAGCGCTCGAGATGTGCTTGACGGGCGATACGATCAGTGGAACCGAGGCTTATCGGATAGGGCTTGTGAATGCGGCTGTGGCGGCGGATGCCGTCGTCAAGACCGCCGAGGATCTCGCTGCGAGGGTTCTCAAAGGTGCGCCCATGGCAGTGGCGTTTATAAAGGAAGCCATCACCAAAGGCATAGAGCTGCCGTTGGATCAGGGGCTGCGCCTTGAAGCGGACCTCTCGGCGCTTATTGCGACCACGGAAGACAGCAAAGAAGGGCCGCGCGCCTTCGCCGAAAAACGCCCCCCGGTGTGGCAGGGGAAATAGAGCTTTTAGATTGCCGAATTTAGATTTTAGATCCGAGAACACCCGCCTGCTGGAGAGGGATAAGCAGTTCCCTATCTGCCGCTTTCAACGCTAAGATCGAAGGCCGGACGGAGAGCTTAAAATGGAAGGTCAGAAGGTACTGTACGACGTCAGTGATCAAATCGCGTGGATTACGCTGAACCGCCCCGAATCCTTGAATGCCGTCAACCGGGAAATGCAGCGGGAGATTATTGATTTCTGTCGGAAGGCGAACGAGGACCGCGACGTTCAGGTTGTGATCTTCAAGGCCAACGGCGAAAAAGCCTTCTCCGTAGGCGGTGACGTAAAAGAGCGAGCCCACGCCAACGCCGCGGCCGCTGCGACGGAAGCGGAATCAGGGTTGGTGCAGAGACAGGCGCGATTCACGGCGGGGATCAATACTCCCCCGCAAGCCATCGCCGCGCTCAACAAAATTTCCATAGCGCTGGTGCACGGCTACGTGGTTGGCACGGGACTGTTGATGAGCCTTGCGTGCGATATTCGCATTGCCGCCGAGGGGGCCAGGCTTGGGCTCAGCGAGGTTCGGCTCGGCTTCATGCCCGCATCTGGAGGGACGCAGCGCTTGGCGCGGCTGGTGGGCATACCGAAGGCGCTGGAGATCTGCCTGTCCGGCGAGCTTTACGATGCCCGAGAAGCGTACCGGATCGGCCTTGTGAATCAACTCGTCAGTTTCGACCAGTTGATACCGGCCGGGGAACAGATGGCGCGGTCTTTCATCAAGGGGGCCCCCATGGCGTTGCGCTATATTAAGGAAGCGATCTATAGAGGAAGCGAGCTGCCGCTGCAGGAGGGCTTGAGATTGGAGTCCGACCTCGCTGGGATGGTGTTAAATACAGAAGACGCGAAGGAAGGCCCGAGGGCTTTCGTCGAAAAGCGGCCGCCTATGTGGAAAGGCCGCTAGACCATGGAGACGGCGCGACCGTCATTAATGGGCGCTGCCTGCGTTGCAACGCCTACAAGCTGCCTGTAAAGATTGCCGCTAGGGATCGACTGAGCGGGATCAGTTCAAAGGCGCTTTGCCGCCGCCGCCGAAGTATTTGGATCACAGTTACGCGGAGGAAGCGTTGAAGGATCTGGGCCGGCGCTTGTTCGCATACTCATGATGGATTGGATCGTGGGGCTGGAGATAATCTCTGTTTACGAAAAAGCGCAATCGCATTGGAAAAGGCCATGAATGATACAATGTACCCTGAACCGGTGGATCGTTTTTTTATCAGCGATGGGGTGAAGCTTCACTATACCGAATGGGGCGACCCGCGAAAGGATACGGCGCTCCTGATCCACGGCATTCGGGATCAGGGCCGAAGTTGGAGCTTCCTGCTGCAGTCGCTGACCGCACTAGGAAAGCCGCTACCCCATGCCGTGGCCCTGGATCTGCGCGGGCATGGCGACAGCGACTGGACCAAGAACCGCGACGGCTATCAACACGAGGATTTCCTTTATGACATATCGGCTCTCCAGCGCCACTTGAACAAGAAACAGCTCACGCTGATCGGTCACTCCTTGGGAGGCAGCATGGCGATCATGTATGCAGGCTGTTTTCCGGACAGGGTGAAGAAGCTTGTCTCGCTGGAGTCCGTAGGCCCGTTTGCCAGAGCCGACGAAGACATTCCACTTATCATGGCCCAGAAACTGAAGGGTCCGCGTTTGGTCGATCCGAGTTTTTATCCGACGCTGGAAGATTCCGCGCGGGCGATCAAATTCAGGTTTCCTCTCATGCCCGATGAAGTCTGCGCCCACATGGCGCAATACGGCTCGAGGATGGTAAAAGACGGGTATGTTTGGAAGTATGACCCCGTTTTTCGTTTCCGCTCCACGACCATGTTGTCGGAAGGGCAGGTGACGGCTTTCATTAAAAGGCTCAATTGCCCCATTTTGATTATCTACGGCACCGAGAGCGAGTTTTTGAAGTCAACGCGCGCGCCGCGCATAGAGCTATTCCAAGAAGCGAAAATCGTCGCGATCGAAGGCGCCGGGCATCATGTTCCCCACGAGAAACCAGACGAGGTGGCAAAAGTCATGGCGCCGTTCTTGTTCCCGGAGTCGCACGCCAGCAGCTAGGTTGCGATGCCATGAAAAAAGGCCAAAAGCTCTGTTTTGATTGAAAGCCTTGCAACGTCATGTCAGAGGGCAGCACCGTCTGCCATCCCATTTCATTTCGGCAATCGGTCGAACCGTTCCCACCTTCTTTGCCGTCATCGCGGACTTGTCGGCCTCCTCCGTTTTGTGTTAAGCCCAAATTCCGCAGTAGGAAATTACTTGAGGAGCCTGGGGCGATCCTTTCGCAGCGAAGCCAATGGGCTTGTGCCCTTAAGCGGACCGCTATGGCCGGTGCATGGAGTCGCGCTGTTCAAGCGCAGGCGATGATGTGGCAACTTGAAACTACACCTGTGAAACTGCGCGCTTGGGCGTCTTCGCTACTCCAGGCTCGCCCCCGGCTCTGGCGATGCCTGATCTGCAACTGCGGAATCCAGGTTAAGCGGCAGTTCGCTGTTCTTTGACTATACAAGTTGGTGGGAGGGGGCCTATGGTCGAGATGAAAACGGTGCTGCACAAGATCGATGAAGACTCGGGCATCGCCTGGCTGACGCTCAATCGGCCGGAAAAGAAGAATGCCATGAGCCGGACGTTGATGGCGGAGTTGATCAACCTTCTGAAACAACTGCGTGATAACGCAAACATTCGCTGCATCGTCACAAGCGGCGCAGGCAATGCCTACAGCTCGGGTCTCGATCTCTACGATCTGCGCGCGAGCTGGAAGAGAAAGCGGAGGTGGGATGAGGGCGGTTCGACCTATGAGATTGTCAAATTGATGCGCACGGCGCCCCAGGTCACTGTCGCAGCGATCAACGGCTGGTGTCTGGGCGGCGGCCTGGCTCTTTTGAACGCTCACGATCTTGCGGTTGCCGGCGAGTCCGCCATGTTCGGCATGCCGGAGGTGATCCGTGGAAGCTACGGAGCGGTTGCGACCTCGACGCTTTTTCATAGCGGCATACCTTTCAAGAAAGCTTTTTATGTCCAGCTCACGGGAAGAAATCTCACGGCGGCGGAGGCTGAACGAGTGGGATTGGTTTCGCAAGTGGTCCCCGACAAGGACCTCATGGGGTACGTTGAGCAGTTGGCGAAGGAGATCGGTTCGCGCAACGGAGCGACGTTAGAGAGCGCGAAGATCGCGGCGTATATGGAAAAGGATCTGACTTTTGACATGGCGCTGCAGACGGATGACCTCGTTTCGCATCGCATGCGCTACTATACCAACCCGCTGAGTGACGTGGAGGGATATCTGCAATCGCAAAAGGGCGGGGGAACCACCGGCTATATGAAGCCGGAGGATAGAAAAAAAGACCGAGGACCGAAGACCGAAGACCAAAATTGATGGACGGAGGAGAGACGAACGGCGTCGGAGGACCGGTGGCGGCATACCGAAGCCATGGAGAGGTCGTGCAGGATGGGAATGGTTGAATCGGGACGCGATCGTGGCATTTCGACAGCAATCTGAGGGAGGAATCGTCATGTTACGGACTCCATTATGTGACCTGCTGGGCATCGACTTGCCGATTATCCAGGCCGGCATGGGATGGGACAAGGCGGGGACGACGACGCCGCCGGAACTCGTGTCCGCGGTGTCCGAAGCCGGTGGCCTGGGCGTGATCGGTGCGAGCCCGCTGCGCCCGGACTTTATCCGCGAGCGCATCCGAAAGGTCAAGGCGCTGACGGACCGACCTTTCGGCGTTGATATTACGCTGCCGAAGATGGAAGACGTCAAGGTGCCTGACCCGATACAGGTGCGCGAGACCATTGCGGAGCAATATCCCCGGCATTTTGAATTCACTTCCCACCTCATCGAGGAACTGGGTTTCGAACCGAAACCGCCGGATACGAAAACCTGGGTCAAGACTCCGGCGGCGACGAGAGAGCAACTGCGAGTCATTCTGGAAGAGGGCGTCCCTGTGCTTGTGATTGGGCTCGGCGATACCGCGGAGGTCGTTCCCCTCGCGCACGAGAAGGGCGTCAAGGTAATGGCGCTGGCCGGCGCGGTCAAGCACGCCCTCAGCCACGCGCGCAAAGGCGCGGATGTCATCATCGCCCAGGGTTACGAAGCCGGAGGTCACACGGGGACCATCGCCAACTTTCCTCTGATCCCGCAGATCGTCGATGCCGTAAAGCCTCTGCCGGTGGTGGCTGCCGGCGGCATCGCCGACGGCCGCGGAGTTGCGGCGGCCCTTGCGCTGGGCGCCGTAGGCGTCTGGTGCGGCACGGTTTTCCTGCTGAGCGAGGAATGCCAGGTCCACGCGGTTTTCAAGAGCCAACTACTGAAAGGAAAATCGGAAGATTTCGTGCGCACCGCCTACACCAGCGGGCACTTCGCGCGCCACTTCCGCAGCGCGGTCATTCAAGCGTGGATGGATTCCGGCCTGCCCGCTCTTCCGACTCCGTACCAGGGAGCGCTCATGGATGAAATCCGCTGTGCTGCGGAGGGCGCAAATCGGATCGATGTTCTCCATGTTCCAGGGGGACAGATTGCGGGAATGCTAAACGAAAAAAATGTAAAACCGGCTCGGGCGATCGTTCACGAAATGGCGGACGAGGCCGCTCGAATCTTGAAACAACTGGCAAACAACTTCGGCGGGTAAATAATGATGATGATGAACTTCGCACCTGAATTTTTGCGCGGCTATCGAGCCCTTGACTTAACCGGCCTGAGCGGACAGCTTTGCGGCCGTATTCTGGCCGATTTGGGCATGGAAGTGGTCAAGGTAGAGCCGCCGGGTGGCGATCCGGTGAGAAAGCTTGGCGCCGGTATCCAATCGGAGAGCGGATCGCTCAATTTCGTATTTGCCCATCTCAACGCCAACAAGGCGAGCGTCGTTCTTGACTTGAATTCGGCGCCAGGACGCGACGAATTCTTGCGCCTGGTCGAAACGGCCGATGTCGTCATTGAGAGTTTTGCGCCGGGTCATATGGAAACGCTCGGGTTGGACTATTCAAAACTCGCTTCCGTCAACGCGGGGCTCGTGATGGCCTCCATCACCGGGTTTGGCCAGGAGGGGCCGAGAAGGCATCATGTCACGACGGATCTGGTGGCGCTGGCGATGGGCGGTCTGCTGTACGCCTCAGGCGATCCTTCGCTGGCGCCGTGCCGGCCACCGGAAACCCAAGCTTATTATTTCGCCAGCCTGTATGCGGCCGTCGGCGTGCTCGCGGCGCTTTATCGGCGGGAGCGCTGCGGGCGAGGCGATCATGTGGACATCTCCATGCAGGAGGCCCTGGCGACGCAGGAACACTTCATTAGACTTTACGCCAACGAAGGCCAGATCGTTACTCGCCAGGGAAGCCAGCACGGAAGCGTGGCGCCGGCGCGGATTTTTCCTTGCAAAGACGGCTACGTCTATCTCTACATCACGCGCCAACATTGGAAACCGTTTCTCAAGATCTGGACGGATCATCCGGCAGAATTCGATGCTCCCGAGTGGCAAAACAACCTCTACCGCCGCGCTCAGGTAGACAGGATCAACGAGTGCATCGAGGCGTTTACGATGCAATTCACGCGGGAAGAGTTGACCAATCTATGTCAGTCGCATGGCCTTCCCTGCACTCCGGTGAACACTCCCGGCGACTTCGTGCATGACGAACAGGTGCGGACGCGCAATTTCGTCGTGGAGGTTGAATACCCTGGGATCGGCATGGTCGAGCAGCCGGCGGCGCCGTTTTTAATCGACGATAAACGCGCCGCGGTGCGCCCCGCCCC